>NZ_JBLODY010000071.1:0-20303 GCF_047785625.1 Solidesulfovibrio sp. C21 | reverse complement strand
CTGCCATAGGGCGGGGGGAAACTTTTGTGAAGAAAAGTTTCCCCCCGCCCTATGGCAGGATTTCGATCAGCACGTAGCGGGCGGCGAAACCCAGGGCGTAGACGCAGACAAGGACGAGAAAGCAGGCCACAAAAAGGCCGCGGCCACCCCTTCCCTCGGCCAGCCTGGCCAGGACAAAGCCCGCGACCATGGCCAGCAGGATGCCGAAGCCCAGGGCCATGGCCACCTTTTCGAGCGATACGTCGACCATCTCTTTTCCCTCTTACGATCACACCGCCAGCCCCCCCCCGCAGACCTCGTTCCCCTGCCCCATTAAAGGTGGAGCCGGGGGAAATTCCCCGCGACGGCGGCCAGGGGCAGCGCCCCTGGTGGGGAAGGCCGGAAGGGGCAACGCCCTTTCCGGCTACCGCTGATCGAGCGGCAAATAGGGCCGGGGCGGCGGACCGATGTAGATCTGGCGCGGCCGATGGATGCGGGTGGTGGGGTCGCGGTTTTCCTCGCGCCAATGGGCGATCCAGCCGGGCATGCGGCCGATGGCGAACATGACCGGAAACATGTTGACCGGTATGCCGAGCTCCCGCAGGATGATGCCGGAATAAAAGTCCACATTGGGATAGAGCCTGCGGCTCTTGAAGTAGTCGTCGGAGAGCGCCGCCTCCTCCAGCTCCCGGGCAATGTCCATGAGCGGGTCGTTGCCGCCGCCCTGCATGACCAGCTCGTGAGCGGCTTTTTTGAGCACCCGGGCCCGGGGGTCGAAGTTCTTGTAGACCCGGTGGCCGAAGCCCATGAGCCGGCGTTCCTTGCGCTTGACCATCTCCAGATACGACTTGACCTTGTGGCGGCCGGACAGGATCTGCTCGAGCATCTCGATGACCGCGGCGTTGGCCCCGCCGTGGAGCCTGCCCCACAGGGCGCAGATGCCCGAGGACACGCTGGCGAAAAGGTTGGCCTGGGTGGAGCCGACCATGCGCACGGTGGAGCAGGAGCAGTTCTGCTCGTGGTCGGCGTGGACCACCAGAAACAGCGACAAGGCCGACACGGCCTGGGGCGTGGGCTCGAAGTCGCGATTGGGCATGGAAAACATCATGTGCAGAAAGTTGCGGCAATAGCTGAGGTTCGGGTCCGGATACATGAAGGGCAGGCCCAGGGATTTGCGGTAGCTGAAAGCCGCGATGGTGCGCACCTTGCTGACGAGCTTGGCCACGGCCTTGGTGAAGGTGTCCATGTTCTGGATCTCGAGCAGCTCCGGGTGGTAGTTGCCGAGTGAATTGATCACGGCGGACAGGATGGCCATGGGCTGGCCGCCCGGCGGAAAACCGTCGAAATGGTGGAGCAGCCCCTCGTGGAGCAGCTCGTGTTCGGACAGCAGGGTGCGAAAGGCCGTTCGTTCTTCCGCGGTCGGGAGTTTGCCGAAGATCAGCAGCATGGCCGTTTCGATGAACGAACTTTTTTCGGCCAGCTGCTCGATGGGAATGCCGCGGTAGCGCAGAATGCCCTTTTCGCCGTCGACAAAGGTGATGGCCGACTGGCAGGAACCGGTGTTGGCATAGCCGGGATCGAAGGTCAAAAGGCCCGCGTCTTTTTCCAGGGAAGTGACGTCGATGCCCACCTCGCCTTCGCTGCCGACGACCACGGGCAGTTCCAGGGTCGTATCGCCGTACGTAAGGGTGGCGGTTTTGCGTTCGCGCATGGGACTCCTCGTTTCCGCGTGAAGGGGAGAATGGCCGCAAGCGGCCTGGCGTCTGGGTTGCAAGATCGCTTAGGGAAAAGTATACAAAAATAATTCGGCTTTGTCTCGCGGCGCAAGCGCCCCCCGCATGCGGCAATCCCCCAGGCCTTCCGGTGCCGTCGCGCCACAGCCCCGCCGCCGCCAACAGCACGGCAGCGCAGCGCATCCCCCCAACCGCCGCCCATGCCCTTGGCCTGAACAATCACGCTTCCGGCCGGCTTCTGCCGGCTTGGAAAATATTTTTTCCTGTATTTAAAATAGCCTAAAAGCATTCTCCGTAAAATTCGCACCCTATCTCCGCATTTTTCCAGATAAAAGCGTGACTGTTTGTGCCAACCGTTGCGCAATCCGTTTTTTTTTGCCCGCATCCATCCTTTTTCCTAGAAAAGTAGCGTGCCTGATCAAAGATAGCGGTCTGCGGCCCGGCAACCAGCCGGGGCATGCGCAACTGGAAAAAGGAGGCGGTATGGGCATTTCGCGTCGTGGGTTCATGAAACTGACTGGGGCCGGCCTGGTCTGCCTGGGGATAAAGGACCTGGGCTTTGGCGTCCGTTCGGCGGCGGCCTACGCAGCCCCCCTCAAGATCGAGGGATGCAAGGAAATTCTGACCATCTGCGGCTTTTGCGCCTGCGGCTGCAACATCATCATGTCCGTCAAGGACGGCCAACTGATCAGCTCCGAAGGCGATCCGGATTATCCGGTCAGCGAAGGGGCGCTGTGCGCCAAGGGCGCGGCCTTCCTGTCCATGCACAAAAACCCCCACCGGCTGCAAAAGCCCCAGTACCGGGCGCCCGGCAGCGACAAGTGGGTGGAGAAGGACTGGGACTTCGTGCTCGGCCGCATCGCCCAGCGGGTCAAGGACACCCGGGACAAGGACTTCATCCTCAAAAACGACAAGGGGCAGGCGGTCAACCGGGTGGAGACGCTGTTCCAGCTCGGCACCTCGCAGATGGACAACGAGGAATGCTCCGTTTCGCACCAAATGCTTCGCAGCCTGGGGGTCGTGTACATGGACCACCAGGCACGCGTCTGACACAGCGCCACTGTAGCGGCTCTGGCAGAGTCGTTCGGACGCGGCGCGATGACGAATCACTGGATTGACATCAAGAATGCCAACGCTGTCCTCATCATGGGCAGCAACGCAGCCGAGCACCACCCCATCTCCTTCAAATGGGTGCTTGCGGCCAAGGACGCCGGGGCGACGATCATGCACATCGACCCCAAGTTCTCGCGGACCTCGGCCAGATCCGATTTTCACGTGCCGCTTCGCTCCGGCACGGACATCGCCTTCATGGGCGGCATGGTCAAATACATCCTTGACAAGGGCCTGATCCACAAAGATTACGTGGTCCAGTACACCAACGCGGCTTTCATCGTGGGCGACGGGTATTCCTTCAAGGACGGCCTGTTCGCCGGCTACGACGCGGCCACGCGCAAGTACGACCGCAAGAAATGGGGCTTTTCCCTGGACAAGGAAGGCGTGCCCGAGCGGGATATGACGCTCAAAAATCCCCGCTGCGTCTACCAGCTCATGAAAAAGCACTACAGCCGCTATAACCTGGACAAGGTTTCGGCGGTCACCGGCGTGCCCAAGGACAAGCTGCTCAAGGTGTACGAAATCTATGCCGCCACCCATGCCCCGGACAAGGCCGGCACGGTCATGTACGCCCTGGGCTGGACACAGCATTCGGTGGGTGTGCAAAACATCCGGCTGGCCGCCATCATCCAGCTGCTTTTGGGCAACATCGGCGTGGCCGGCGGCGGCATCAACGCCTTGCGCGGCGAGCCCAACGTCCAGGGCTCCACCGACCACTGCATCCTGTGGCACATCCTGCCCGGCTACCTGCCCGTGCCCCGGGCCGACTGGCCAACGCTGGCCGATTACCAGAAGGCCAACACGCCGGTCACCCACGATCCCAAGAGCGCCAACTGGTGGGGCAACCGACCCAAGTACATGGTGAGCCTGCTCAAGGGCTGGATGGGCGAGGCCGGCACGCCGGAGAACGGCTTCGGCTACGACTGGCTGCCCAAGGTCGAACCGGGCAAGGACTATTCCACGCTGTTCCTGTTCGACAACATGTACAAAGGCAAGGTGCGCGGCGGCTTCATCTACGGCCACAACCCCTGTCAGAGCATGCCCAACTCCAGCAAGATCCGCAAAGCCATGGACAAGCTGGACTGGCTGGTCGTGGGCGAAATCCACAACACCGAGACCAGCGACTTCTGGCATCGCCCGGGGGTCGACCCCAAGGACATCAAGACCGAGGTCTTCCTGCTGCCCTCCTGCCAGCGCGGCGAAAAGGACGGCACCATCTCCAACTCCGGCCGCTGGCACATGTGGCACTACAAGGGCATCGAACCCATGGGCGAAAGCAAATCCATGGGCTGGATGGTCGTGGAGATCATGAACCGCGTGCGCGATCTCTACAAAAAGGAGAAAGGCGCCTTCCCGGAACCGATCGTCAACCTGGATTGGCCGGAGCACTACGACGCCGATTACATGGCCAAGAAGATCAACGGCTGGTACACCCGCGACGTCACCGTGGGCGACAAGACGCATAAAAAGGGCGAACAGGTGGCGAGCTTCGTCGCCCTGGCCGACGACGGCTCGACCATCAGCCTCAACTGGCTCTACAGCGGCTGCTACGGTCCCTCGGGCAACCTGTCCAAGCGCCGCGACCCGGCCCAGACGCCCATGCAGGCCAAAATCGGCCTCTACCCGGGCTTCTCCTGGGCCTGGCCGGTCAACCGCCGCATCCTCTACAACCGCGCTTCCGTGGACCTAAACGGCAATCCCTTTAGCCAGGACAAGCCGGTCATCGCCTGGAAGGACGGCAAATGGGTGGGCGACGTGCCCGACGGCGGCTGGCCGCCCATGGCCGACCCCAAGGGCAAGTACCCGTTTATCATGCAGACCGAAGGGCACGGCCATGTCTACGGCCCCGGCCGGGTGGACGGTCCCTTCCCCGAACACTACGAGCCGGCCGAGACGCCCCTTGCCGTCAACCCCTTCTCCAAGCAGCTGAGCAACCCCTGCATGCTGCTGGCGAAAAGCGACATGGACATCCTGGCCAAGCCCGGCGATCCCAAGTACCCCGTGGTCTTGACCACCTACGGCGTGACTGAGCACTGGTGCGGCGGCGGCGACACGAGAAACACCCCGGTGCTGCTCGAAGCCGAGCCTCAGCTCTACGTGGAGATGAGCCACGAGCTGGCCAAAGAACGGGGCATCAAAAACGGCGATCCCGTGGTCATCGAAAGCATCCGTGGCAAGGTCGAGGCCATTGCCATGGTCACCGTGCGCATGACGCCACTCAAAGTCCAGGGCAAGATCGTGCACCTTGTCGGCATGCCGTTTTGTTTCGGCTGGACCACGCCGGGCGTCGGCGACGCCACCAACCGGCTGACCCCGTCCGTGGCCGACCCCAATACCGCCATTCCCGAGTACAAGGCCTGCATGGTCGATGTGCGCAAGGCGGATAAGGTCACGGAACTCTTCGTCTAAACCCGCTTCCGGCCGGGAGGGGAAACTCTCCCGGCCGGTCACAATAAAGGAGCGTGGTCATGCCCAAGGCGTTTTTTATAGACACCTCGCGGTGCACCGCCTGCCGCGGCTGCCAGATTGCCTGCAAGGAATGGCACGGCAACAAGGCCGTGCCCACCCGCCAGCGGGGAACCCATCAAAACCCGCCGGACCTCACCCCCTTCAACTATAAACTGGTGCGCTTCGCCGAACACTTAATCGACGGCCGGGTGCAGTGGCTGTTCTTCCCGGACCAGTGCCGGCACTGCATCAACCCGCCCTGCAAGGACGTGGCGGACTCCTACCTGCCCGGGGCCGTCGTCCAGGACGAGGCCACCGGCGCGGTCATCTACACCGACAAGACCAAGGAGCTCACCATCGATCAGGCCCGGGACGTGCGCGACGCCTGCCCCTACAACATCCCCCGCCGCGACGAGGACACGGGGCTCGTGCGCAAGTGCGACATGTGCATCGACCGGGTCCAGGCCGGCATGAAGCCCGCCTGCGTCCATACCTGCTGCACCGGCACCATGAACTTCGGCGAGCGCGACGCCATGCTCGACCTGGCCCACAAGACCCTGGCCAAGGTCAAGGAAAAGAGCCCCAAGGCGCAGCTTCTCGACGAGGACGACATCAACGTCATCTACCTCGTCACCGAGCCGCGCAAACTCTATCACGAATACGCCGAACGCCGGGAGCCCAAGGGCGGTCCCATGACCCGGCAGGCGTTTCTGGCCATGCTGGCCCGGCCCATGAACCGCATGCGCGGTTAAAAGAGGAGATGGGGAGAAGCTGGGGGGAAACCTTTCTTGCAGAAAGGTTCTCCCCCCAAGCCCCCCTTCCAAAGACTTTTAATAGAATGAAGTTGTTACGGTGAAAATCGTAGCCATTGAAAACTTTAGGAAGGGGAGAGCGCGAGAGGGGACAACCCTTTTTAAAGGGTTTCCCCTCTCGCACCCTCTTGCCCCTCTTCCCTCCTCAAAGGAGCCATAGCCATGAGCGCTTGCACACCGGCCGAAGCGACGGGCCTCGACGCGATCCTGCCGGCTTTTTCCGCCCTGGCCGCCCTGCGCCGGGAGGCAGCCGCCGCGTTACCCGACTGGCCCTTGGAAATCCCCCACGATCCCGACGCGTTCGCGGCGGGCGAACCGCTCCTCGCCTCGCTGCCCGCCCACCGGCTGGCCCCGGGCTTTCTGGCTGCCGCCGAGGTTATGCTGCCACGGCTCGGAGAAATTTTTCCGACGCTGGCCCGGGAGACGACGGTGCTTGGCCAGGCGCTGGCCATGGGCCCCCGCGCGGCCGAACCGCTGCTTTCCGCCTTTGCCGACGCCCGCCTGGAGGACATTGCCCTGCTGGCCGGCGAGATGGGCCTGGACCCGCGCGCCCTGCCCTTCCTGACCCACGAAATTCTCGCGGCCGTGCTGCGCCGGGCGACGGCCACCCTGTCCCCACTGGCCGACGACGCCTTGTGGCAACGCGCTTCCTGCCCGGTATGCGGCTCCCCGCCGGCCATGGGCATGCTCAAGGACAAGCCGGAACCATCGGAATTTCTCATCTCCAAGGCGGGACGGCTCATGCTTTCCTGCTCGCTGTGCGGCCATCTCTGGCGATTCCCCAGGCTCAAATGCCCGGCCTGCGGGGAACTTTCCCACGAAAAGCTCGACGTGCTGACCGTGGCCGAGCATCCCCGGGAACGCATCCACACCTGCTCGGCCTGCAAGCATTACCTCATCGTGGTGGACCGGGTGGACCAGGACGAGCCGCTGGATATGGACGTGGCCCCGGCCGGGCTGGCCCACCTCGACGCCGTGGCCCAGGCGCGGGGATTCACGCCCATCTGCCCCGCGCCCTGGAACCAGTTTCCTGAAGGATAGTTAAAGAAAGGAGCCGGGGGGAAACTTTTTTGGAAAAAAGTTTCCCCCCGGACCCCCTTTCAAAAAACTTTAACGATTACTGCGGAATATCGTCGATGCACACCTCACCGTTGAAAGTTTTGGGGAGGGGAGAGCGCGAGAGGGGAACCCTTTTCCCAAAAAGGGTTCCCCTCTCGCATCCTCTTGCCCTCTCCCCCCTATGCGTCGCGGCGGCGCAGCATGAACATGCCGTAGGTGGCGAGCAGGTTCGGCAAGAATTTCACCACCCAGCCTTTCTCGTGATGGTGCGGGGTGCTGACGGCCGTTTCCCTGGCGATGGCGAAGCCTTCCTTGCGGCAAAAGCGGCGAAAGTCGCGGAGGGTGATGACGCGGATGTTGGGCGTGTCGTACCACTCGTAGGGCAGTTCCCGCGACACCGGCGCGCGGCCCCGGAAAAGCAGCTGGCCCCGGATGCGGTAATAGGCGAAATTGGGAAAACTCACGATGCCGCGCCTGCCCACCCGCAGCATCTCCCGTATGAGGCCCGCCGGGTGGAAGACCTGCTGCAACGTCTGGGACAGAATCACGTAGTCGAAACTCCCGTCCGGATAATCCCGCACTTCCTCGTTGATGTCGCCATGGACGATGGAAAGCCCCTTCTCGATGCCCCGGGTGACTTTCCCCTCCTCGGCCTCGATGCCGGTGCCGCGCACGTCCTTGTCCACGGACAGGATGTGGAGCAGGTCGCCCGAGCCGCAGCCGAGGTCCAGCACCTTCGATCCCGGCTCGATCCAGGAGGCGACGACGGATAAATCATAACGCATGGCCGGCCTCCTTCGCTTCCTTGGCCGCGTCCACGGCGGCCCGGTCGAGAAAGCGGTCGATCATGCCGGACAGGCGGGCGTTGGGCAGTAAGAAGGCGTCGTGGCCCCACTTGGCCTCGATCTCCACGAAACTGACGTCCAGGCCGTTTTTCTTCATGGCCTGGACCATGGCCCGGGACTGGTAGGTGGGGTAGAGCCAGTCCGAGGAAAAGGAGGCGACCAGAAAACGGCAACGGGCCTTGGCAAAGGCCGCCACGGCCGAGCCCTCGCCATGGGCGGCCTCCAGGTTGAAGTAGTCCGCCGCCTTGGTCACGTAGAGAAAGGAATTGGCGTCGAAGCGGTCCACGAACTTCTGGCCCTGGTAGCGCAGGTAGGACTCCACCTGAAAATCGGCCACGTCGAAGGCGAACGAGATCTCGCAACGGTCCTGGAGCCGGCGGTCGAACTTCTGGCGCATGGCCTCGTCGGAAAGATAGGTGATGTGCCCGATCATGCGGGCCACGGCCAGGCCGTGCCCGGGCTTGTCGCCTTCGTAGTAGTCGCCGCAGTTCCACTTGGGGTCGGCCATGATGGCCTGCCGGGCCACTTCGTTGAAGGCGATGGCCAGGGCCGAATGCTTGGTGGTGGTGGCCAGCGGCACGGCGGCGCGCACCATGTCCGGGTAGCGCACGGCCCACTCGAGGACCTGCATGCCGCCCATGGAGCCGCCGATGGCGCACAGGAGCTTTTTGATGCCCAGGTGCTCGACCAGCTCTTTCTGGGCCCGGACCATGTCGGCGATGGTGATGACCGGAAAGGTGAGGCCGTAGGGCTTGCCCGTGGACGGATCGATGGAGGACGGCCCGGTCGAGCCCATGCAGCCGCCGATGACGTTGGAGCAGATGACGAAATAGCGGTCGGTGTCGATGGGCTTGCCCGGGCCGATCATGATATCCCACCAGCCGGGCTTGGCGTCGGTGGCGTCGTAGTGACCGGCGGCGTGGGAATCGCCGGTCAGGGCGTGGAGCACCAGCACGGCGTTTGTGGCCTGTTCGTCGAGTTTTCCGTACGTTTCGTAGGCAAGCGTGACCGGCCCCAGGCTGCGTCCCGAGTCCACGTCCAGCGGATGGGGCGGGACGGCGAAGGTGAAAAACCGCTTTTCCACCAAGCCGACGCTGGCCCCGCCGGGGGTATGCTCCGTGTATTCGCTCATGGTCGCCTCGGCTTTTGTCCTACCAGGAAGGTGGGCAAAGCGCCAGCGCGCCCCTTTGACAATCCCGCCGAGGCCGGGCAGGATGCCTACCGTTGCGTCCGCAACAACACGTTCGGCGACCTGACGCAACACCGCCGTAACCTCTACGTATTTTAAAAGAATATCGACGTACGTTTCAAGGGTCGCAAGACGAGCGGAGGTCCTATGCGTATTATGGAACGCCGCGCCGAAAAGCGGGTGCACCCGCCGGTCGATGTCGTCCTGGATTTCGCCCTGTGGCCGGCCGACATGGTCGTGCCGGCAAAACTCCCGCTTACCGCCCTGCGCGCTCCCACCGCCTGTCGTGACGGGGGGCAGCAACTCACGTTGGCCGACGTTGCCTCCATCGGCCTGGGAGTAAGGCTCAAAGGCCAGCCCGATCTCCTGGAGAGATTGCACGGCCTGGACGCCTTCTACGTCTATCTCAAACTGCACGAATATCGCCCCGAGGCCTCAAGGGCGGCCTTGTCCCTTTTCTTCCACGCCGACATCGCCTGGGCCGAGTGCGTCCCGGAGTGCCTGACCATGGGCCTGCGGGTCCGGCATCTGGGCCGGGGGGCGGCGCAGGAAAAGGCCCTGGAATTTCTCGACGTCAGCACCTTTGGCGTCAAGGAGCTGGCCGGCTGGATCGACGCCCTGTGCCGTGGCGGCCTGGGCCCGGATGCCGCCAGACCCGTATCGGGACTGCATCTGGACACCCTGCTGGCCGAACCCGAGTTGACGCTACCAACCCGGTAATGTTTTGGGAAAGCGCCTGCGAGAGGGGAAACCCTCTCAAAAGGGCAGTCGCCCTTCTCGCGTTCTCCCCTTCCTGGCGTTGTATTTTGCAGAGAGTTCCATCAATTTCTTCCGCCTCCCCCAAAGCCCCGGACCTGTACGGACAGGCCCAGGCGGGGTATGAGGACGCATCCCGAAACGGAGGCACGCTTTTTATGTCCATGCGTTTTCTGGTCCGCACCCTGGTCTGCCTGCTTGTCGGCATCACCACCGCATGGCCCGCCCTGGCCGCGGACCCGGCGAAAAAACCCACCGATTTTCGCGGCATCGCCTGGGGCAGCGCCCCCTCGGCCCTGCCCGGGCTCAAGTCCGTCGAACGTGACGGAGACATCGTCCACTACGAACTTCCCAGCGAGAAAAAGAACCTCGGCGGCGTCACCCTGCGCCGGCTCACCTATTCGTTTTACAAGGACCGCTTCTATCACGCCGAGCTCGACTACGAAGGCAAGGACGCGGCCAAGGTCATGGAGCAAAGCCTGGAAGCCAAGTACGGCCTCCCGGACGCTGTCCGGGAAAAAACCGACGCCGACGGCCGCCCCTATGCCGTGGCCGTGTGGGACTGGCCGGGCTATGCCTTCATCGGCAACCGCTACGACAAGGACGGTCATCGCGGCCGGGTGTTCTACTTCTACGCCCCCCTGACCGATGCCTCGGCCAAGGCCCAGGGCCTCGCCCCGGCCAAGGCGCCAGCCGCTGCCGCGCCGGGCAAGGCTGCCAAGGCGACGTCCAAGTCCGGTGCCGTCACGGGCGAGACCGAGACGTACACGATCAAGGACGGCGACATCATTTCCAAGGTGGCCAACGCCCGGGGGCTGACCACGCACCAGGTCATGGAAGCCAACCCCGGCCTCGACCCCAAAAAGCTGCGCCCGGGCATGACCATCCGGATTCCGGCCAAGAAGTAGGTCCGCCAGCCGTCGCGCCGACACCTGATCGGAAGTGCTGATACGCGTGATCCAAACTTATTTACTTTCCTGATTTGTCAAGACTTTTCACTCATGCTAAGGCTGTAGGGTCGCTCTTTTCGAAGCGCGACCCTACGCCATGGGTAAGTATCGTCACCATCTTCTCACCGCGGTCTGGACCTACCGGGCCATCCGCCTCGCCCTGGCCGTGTCCTTCATCGTGGCCGGAACGCTCAAACTGGCCGACGTCCACGCCTTTGTCCTGACCATCAAGGCCTTTGCCATCCTCCCTTCCGACGCTGTCACGCCGCTGGCCGTGGCGCTGCCGGTGCTGGAAATCGCCGGCGGACTGCTGCTCGTCTTTGACGCGCCGGGCGGACTTTCCATCATCGGCGGGCTGCTGCTGCTTTTTATCGGCGTGGTGGCAAACGCCATCCGGCAGGGCCTGGATATCGACTGCGGCTGCTATGGCCCGGGCGATCCGGAAGGCGAGGTCTACCACGGCCTGCACACGACGTTATGGCGTGATCTGGCCATGCTGGCCGGTGTCCTTTATTGTCTGCTGTGGCGTCGCGTCCACGGCAGACAGCGCTTTACTCCCGCAACCCAAACCTCGTAAGGAGAGTGCATGCGCGCAGTCAAACTCACCCTGACCCTGGCCCTGCTTTCGGTTTTCTGCCTGGCGCAAACGGCCCTGGCCAACAAGTTCGAAGACGAGACCGCCAAGGAAAAAGAAGCGGTCAAGCTGGTGCGGGACACCCAGAAAGGCGGCTACGGCCTTGTTTCGACGGTGGAGCTCAAACAGTGGATCGACCAAGGCAAAAAGATGGTCATCGTCGACACCATGCCTTTCGAGGACAGCTACAAGAAGGAGCACATCCCCGGCGCCGTCAATTTCGTCTTCCCCATCCCGGACATGGAGAAGTGGGACGCCAAGGAGACCGGCGGCAAGACCGAGGCCGACTTCGCCAAGCTGCTCGGCCCGGACAAGAACAAGACCATCGTGATCTACTGCGGCTTCGTCAAATGCACCCGCAGCCACAACGGCGCGATCTGGGCCAAAAAACTCGGCTATAAAAACGTTTACCGCTTCCCGGGCGGCATCTTCGCCTGGAAGGGCGAGGGCTATCCCGTCGAAGCGGTGAAATAAGCACGGGGGAACACCTCCCCGGCGTCCGGGAGGAGGAGCGGCTTCCTCCCGGACCGTCCGGAGGAGGAAGCCCCGCCCCCTTGGCGGTAAAAACACCCATGCTGCTGTTCGATTTCTTCCGACGCAACCCCCTGCCCCAAAAGACACCCCTCAAAAGGCAGCCGACCATGAACGCCCCCTCGTCGCACCTGACCACGGCGGACACCCTGACCACGGCCGTGGGCAAGCGTGCCGCCAGCCTTTTTTCCAACCGCAAGCTCCTTTGCGCCGAGGCCATCATGGTCGCGGTCAACGATGCCTTCGGCCAGCCCCTGCCCGACGAGCAGGCGGTCGGCATCGCCGCCGGACTGACAGCCGGCATCGGCGACCGGGGCTGCCTGTGCGGGGCCATAGCCGGAGCCTGCGCCGCCGTGGGCATGGTCTGCGCCCGGGGCGGACACGGCCCGACCCGCCAAGCCATTCGCCAACAATCCGCCGCCATCCACGAAGCCTTCGTCAATCGCCACAAATCCGCCTGCTGCCGGGTGCTGTCCAAAAAGGTCAAGGACGACGCCAAGGCCCACGCAGTCCAGTGCGCCGCCCTGACCGGCTACGGCGCTGAACTGGCCGTGCGGTCCATCCTCGCCCTGCGCCCGGAACTGGCCGACTGCCCCGACGCCCCCACCAAGGGCGAACCGCGCCTGTGCGGCCGGGTCAAATGGCTGCTGTCGCTTTTTTGCCGTTAAGGGGGGAGAAGAGCCTGGGGGGAAACTTTTCTGAAGAAAAGTTTCCCCCCAGACCCTCTTTCCAAAGACTTCTAATAATAATAGATAATTAGTGTCACCATATGTTCCAGTTATAAAATTTAGGAAGGGGAGAGCGCGAGAGGGGAGAACCCTTTTTAAAGGGTTTCCCCTCTCGCCCCCTCTTCTCTCCTCTTCCTCAAGGAGCATCGCCATCATGCGTCGCGTAGCGTCTGTTGCCGTTTTGCTGTGTTGCCTGGCTGTGGCCGTTTCCGCCATGGGCCAGACCATTTCCCCCCAGGCCCGGCGCGACCTGTCCGTTCTCGAGACGGCCTACCCCGGCGTCATGACCGCCATCGAGGTTTCGCCGGACGGCCGCATCACGGTTGTTTTGCGCGACGGCGCGCGCGTTGCCTATGACGACGGCCGCGCGCGCACGCCCGAGCAGGCGGTCTTTGATCCCGACCTCAAGACCATGCTGGCCCAGCCCTATCCCCTCGGTCCGGTAACGGCCGAGCCGCCGCTGTGGTTTTCTCCGGGCCGCAGCCGGGTCCAGGCGTTTTTCCTGGCCCTCTACGGCCAAGACCGGGCCGAGGTCCGGGCCAATTGCCGCCCGGTGGCCTTTTTCAACCAGCGCCTGGAGTTCAACACCCGCTTCGGCGCGGCCGATGCCTTCGCGCGCGTCGCCCGCCGGCTGGAAACGCTTGCCGCCGCCGATCCCGGCATCAAACGCTTTCTGCTGCCGGCTTCGGGCGGCATGGTCTGGCGGGTGATCGCCGGCACGGACCGGCTCTCGGTCCACTCCTTCGCCGCGGCCGTGGACGTCAGTCCGCGCGGCAACCCGTACTGGCGCAATCTGCCGCGCGGCAAAAACATGCTGGCCGTGCGCCGACGCTTCCCCGAGCAGGCGGTCGCGGCCTTCGAGGCCGAAGGATTTGTCTGGGGCGGCAAATGGACGGAGTTCGACCTCATGCATTTCGAATACCGGCCGGAACTGATTCTCCTGGCCCGGCTGGCGCGGGGCGAATCCTTGCCGCTTCGCCCTATCGACGCCTTGCTGCGCCCCTCCCGCTAGCGGTTTTCAGCACGCCGTGCCGCAATTTCGTAAAACATGCTGCATACGATTTTTTTATTCATATCCTTTACTTCCCCGGCCTCCCGTTCACGGTAACACCCTTGAATCACGTGAAAAATTTGCCAAACCCCATTGACGTTCAAAAGAACTCGTGATTAACTGCAAAAGGGAAATCGAACTCGGCGACGCAGGAACGCGACGCGTCCGTCATAGAGAGGCGGCAGCGGCCGGTCCGCCTGCGACGGCCGCGTGTCGAACGGGTCATTGGATGCAAACATGGCTGGGGGATCATGGGACGCCCCGGCCATGCCTCTCGTAAAACAAAGGAGGACGTTTATGAACTTTTCCGTGGGTCTTGGCAGGGATGATGCGGAAAAACGGCTTGTGCAAAACGGCGTCTCCCGCCGCGACTTCATGAAATTTTGCGCCACCGTCGCAGCGGCCATGGGCATGGGCCCCGCTTTTACGCCCAAGGTCGCCCAGGCACTGACGGCCAAACACCGTCCGTCGGTGATCTGGCTGCACAACGCCGAATGCACCGGCTGCACCGAGGCGGCCATCCGGACCATCAAACCGTATATCGACGCGCTGATCCTCGACACCATCTCCCTGGATTACCAGGAGACCATCATGGCCGCGGCCGGCGAAGCCGCCGAGGCGGCCCTGCACCAGGCCCTCGAAGGCAAGGACGGCTACTACCTGGTCGTGGAAGGCGGCCTGCCGACCATCGACGGCGGCAAGTGGGGCATGGTTTCCGGCCATCCCATGATCGAGACCACCAAGAAAGCCGCGGCCAAGGCCAAGGGCATCATCTGCATCGGCACCTGCTCCGCCTACGGCGGCGTCCAGAAGGCCAAGCCCAATCCCAGCCAGGCCAAGGGCGTGTCCGAAGCGCTCGGCGTCAAGACCATCAACATCCCCGGCTGCCCGCCCAACCCCATCAACTTCGTGGGCGCCGTGGTCCATGTCCTGACCAAGGGCATCCCGGATCTCGATGAAAATGGCCGGCCGAAGCTCTTCTACGGCGAGCTGGTTCACGACAACTGTCCGCGCCTGCCCCATTTCGAGGCCTCCGAATTCGCGCCCTCCTTCGAGTCCGAAGAGGCCAAGAAAGGCTTCTGCCTCTACGAACTCGGCTGCAAGGGCCCCGTTACCTACAACAATTGCCCCAAGGTGCTGTTCAACCAGGTCAACTGGCCCGTCCAGGCCGGCCATCCCTGCCTCGGCTGCAGCGAGCCGGACTTCTGGGACACCATGACTCCCTTCTACGAGCAGGGCTAGCCCTTCCTTCGTAGACGGCCAGTACAGTAACCCGGACACCTTCAACAGCACCGAACGTCTTGTGACGGAGGAAGCATATGGCTGAGAGCAAACCCACGCCGCAATCCACCTTCACCGGCCCCATCGTGGTCGACCCCATTACCCGGATCGAAGGACATTTGCGGATCATGGTCGAGGTGGAAAACGGCAAGGTCAAGGACGCCTGGAGCTCCTCACAGCTCTTCCGCGGCCTGGAAATCATCCTCAAGGGCCGCGATCCCCGCGACGCCCAGCACTTCACCCAGCGCGCCTGCGGCGTGTGCACGTACGTCCACGCCCTGGCCTCCACCCGCTGCGTCGACGACGCCGTCAAGGTCAGCATCCCGGCCAACGCCCGCATGATGCGAAACCTCGTCATGGCCTCCCAGTATCTCCATGACCACCTCGTCCACTTCTACCAGCTGCATGCCCTGGACTGGGTCGACGTGACCTCGGCGCTCAAGGCCGACCCCAACAAGGCCGCCAAGCTGGCCGCCTCCATCGCCCCGGCCCGCCCCGGCAACTCGGCCAAGGCCCTCAAAGCCGTCCAGGACAGGCTGAAAGCCTTCGTCGAGTCCGGACAGCTCGGCATCTTCACCAACGCCTACTTCCTCGGCGGCCACAAGGCCTACTACCTGCCGCCCGAAGTCGACCTCATCGCCACCGCCCACTACCTGGAAGCCCTGCACATGCAGGTCAAGGCGGCCAGCGCCATGGCCATCCTCGGCGGCAAGAACCCCCACACCCAGTTCACCGTCGTGGGCGGCTGCTCCAACTACCAGGCACTGACCAAGGACCCGCTGGCCAACTACATGGCGCTCACCAAGGAAGTCTGCCAGTTCGTCAACGAGTGCTACATCCCGGACCTGCTGGCCGTGGCCGGCTTCTACAAGGACTGGGGCGGCATCGGCGGCACCTCCAACTACCTGGCCTTCGGCGAGTTCGCCACCGACGACAGCAGCCCCGAGAAACACCTGGCCACCTCGCAGTTCCCGTCCGGCGTCATCACCGGTCGCGACCTCGGCAAGGTGGATAACGTGGACCTCGGCGCCATCTACGAGGACGTCAAGTACTCCTGGTACGCTCCCGGCGGCGACGGCAAGCACCCCTACGACGGCGTCACCGATCCCAAGTACACCAAGCTCGACGACAAGGACCACTACTCCTGGATGAAGGCCCCCCGCTACAAGGGCAAGGCCATGGAAGTCGGTCCCCTGGCCCGCACCTTCGTCGCCTACGCCAAGGGGCAGCCCGAGTTCAAGAAGGTCGTGGACATGGTCCTCGGCAAACTCTCCGTCCCGGCCACGGCCCTGCACTCGACCCTCGGACGCACCGCCGCCCGCGGCATCGAGACCGCCATCGTCTGCGCCAACATGGACAAGTGGATCAAGGAAATGGCCGACAGCGGCGCCAAGGACAACACCCTGTGCGCCAAGTGGGAGATGCCCGAGGAGTCCAAGGGCGTCGGCCTGGCCGATGCGCCCCGCGGTGCCCTGTCCCACTGGATCCGCATCAAGGGCAAGAAGATCGACAACTTCCAGCTGGTCGTCCCCTCGACCTGGAACCTCGGTCCCCGGGGCGCCCAGGGCGACAAGAGCCCGGTGGAAGAAGCCCTCATCGGCACGCCCATCGCCGATCCCAAGCGCCCGGTCGAAATCCTGCGCACGGTCCACGCCTTCGATCCCTGCATCGCCTGCGGCGTGCACGTTATCGAGCCCGAGACCAACGAAATCCTCAAGTTCAAGGTTTGCTAAGAACGGCAACGCCGTTTATACGAGGAACCCGGCTTCGGCCGGGTTCTTCGTTTCTTAAGGAGGTCGCATGTCCGGTACCCCGCGTAAGATACTCATCCTCGGCGTCGGCAACATCCTTTATACCGACGAGGGCGTCGGCGTGCGGGCCGTGGAGCGCCTTCTCGAAACCTACGATTTTTCCGACAACGTCACCCTCATGGACGGCGGCAACCTGGGCATGAAGCTCATGCAGCCCCTTATGGACTGCGACTATTGCATTGTGCTCGACGCCGTGCTCGGCGGCGACGCCCCCGGCACCGTCTACCGCCTCACCGGCGAGGACCTGCGCAAGTCCCTGGCCTTCAAGGACTCCATGCACCAGTCCGACCTCGTGGACACGCTGATCTACTGCGAACTGATCGGCAAACGGCCGGAAGCCGTGGTCATCGGCATGGAACCTCTCGATTTTCAGAACATGAGCATCGAACTCTCGCCCGCCATCGCCGACCGCATCCCGGCCATGATCGACATCGCCCTGGCCGAACTCGCCGACGTCGGCGGCGTCGCCACGCCCAAGAAGGGCGAGGGAGAAAAGGCGAGAGGGGAAACCCTTTAAAAAGGGTTCTCCCCTCTCGCGCTCTCCCCTTCCTAAATTTTATAAAGGGGTTAAAGTTGTTCCTGTTACGTAAGGAGGAACCCTGACCTTTATTGAAAGTTTTTGAGGGTGGGGGTCCGGGGGAGGGAACTTTTTTCAAAAAGTTCCCTCCCCCGGCTCCTTCCTCCTCCGTCCCCTCACCTCCCCATGCCCGGGGCGCACTTGCCGAGCGGCAAAAAACATTCTAGGAAATGGCGGGGTTTATTCATCCAAGGAGGTCCCTATGGAGTTTCGAGGCGCAATCACGGCATTGGTGACGCCATTTCGAAACGGCGAGGTTGATGAAGAGGCCTTCCGCGCCTTTATCGAATGGCAGATCGAACAGGGCATTCATGGAGTCGTTCCCTGCGGCACCACGGGCGAATCCGCCACGTTGTCCCACGAGGAACATAAACGGGTGGTCCGCATCTGCGTGGACCAGGTCAAAGGCCGCGTGCCCGTTCTGGCCGGAGCCGGGTCCAACAACACCCGCGAAGCCATCGAGATCACCAAGGACGCCAAAGACGCCAAAGCCGACGGGGCCCTTCTGATCACCCCCTATTACAACAAACCCACCCAGGCCGGACTGATCGCCCATTTCAAGGCCATCGGCGAGCGGGTGGATATGCCCTTTATCGTGTACAACGTGCCGAGCCGCACGTCCGTCAACCTACTGCCCGAGACCCTGGCCGTCATGAAGAAGGAAATTCCCCAGGTGGTCGGGATCAAGGAAGCCACGGGCGACCTGAACCAGGTTTCCCGGGTGATCGAATACTGCGGCGAGGACTTCATGGTCCTTTCCGGGGACGATCCCACCGGCCTGCCCACCATGGCCATCGGCGGACGCGGCATCATTTCCGTGGTGTCCAACTTCGCGCCGGCCAAGATGGCCGCCATGTGCGACGCGGCCCTGGCCGGCGACCTGACCAAGGCCAAGGCGCTCCATTACGAACTGAGCCCGCTTTATCGGGCGGCCTTTCTCGAAACCAACCCGGTGCCGGCCAAGACCGCCCTGGAGATGATGGGCCGGTTCCCCCTCGAGGTGCGCCTGCCCATGGTGCCCATGCAACCCCAGAACCGGGAAAAGCTCAAAACAGCCCTGGCCTCGGCCGGACTGCTGTAGCCCATCCGCAAGCTTGCTGCCGTGCGACGGGCCTTCCGAGCGGAGGGCCCGTCGCGCGTTTTATACACCATGAATGATTCTTCCCTGCGCATCATCCTGGATAACGCCGACGTGACCTTCAGCGGCCGACCGGCGCTTCGCGGCGTCTCCCTCACCATCGCCGCCGGCGAACGCTGGCTGGTCCTCGGCGGCAACGGGTCGGGCAAATCGACCGTGCTGCGGCTGTTGCGCGGCGACATCTGGCCCGACGACGACGGCCGGGAACATCGGATCTACCGGATGGGGAGCAGCCCCGACCGGGCCTCGCCCATCGGCCTGCGCCCGCGCTTCGGCATCGTTTCCCCGGAAATCCAGCGCGCCGCCAAGCGCCTGTGCGCGCACCAGCCGGCAAGCGCCATGATCCTGGCCGGCCCGCGCGACGCGGTCTTCGTCCAGGGCCGGCCCACGGCGGCGGAACTGGACACCCTGGGTGCCGTCCTGGAGCGGCTTTGCATCAGCCATCTGGCGGACACCCCCGTGGAAGCGCTTTCCAACGGCCAGTTGCGGGCGGTGCTGCTGGCCCGGGCGCTGGCCAGCCGGCCGCTGGTCCTTTTTCTGGACGAATTTCTCGACAGCCTGGACGACGCGGCCCGGGACACGGCCCAGCAGGCCGTGGAACAGGCGGCGGCCGACGGCGCGGCGGTCGTACTGACCAGCCATCAGGGTGCTGCCCTGCCGCCGGGAAAGGCCCAGGGAATTACGCTGGCCGGCGGGCGCATTATCGATAGGGGGGATGCGGCGGCGGTGCGCGGTCGCTACCGCAAAAGCATGGCCCCCGGCGAGACCGAGGCGGCCGCACCTGCCCTGCCCGTCTCCGAAGCCGCCCCGTCCCCGGACAGCCCACCGCTGGTCATCCTGGAAAACGCCTCGGTATTTTTAAACCGCCGGGAAGTGCTCCACGCCATCACCCTGACCGTGCGCCAAGGCGGGCATATGGGGCTTGTCGGGGCCAACGGCGCGGGCAAGTCCACACTGCTCAAGCTCATTGCCGGCGAATACCATCCGGCCCTTGGCGGCCGGGCGATGCGCCCCGGGCTGGCCGCGCCGGAGGGCTTTACCGACCTGCGCGACATCCGCAAGCGCATCGGCATGGTGTCCTTCGAGCTGGAAGCGGATTACGACAAGGAGCTGCCGGCCCTGGACCTGGTTGTTTCCGGAATCTCGGGGACCATCGGCCTTTTCGCCGCTCCGGCGGACAAGGATGTGGCGGCGGCCAGGCGGTGGATGGAATTTTTCGGCGTGGCCGAGCTGGCCGAGCGCCGGCTGGGGCAACTTTCCGCCGGCCAGACGCGCCGGCTGTTTCTGGCCCGGGCCATGGTCGGCGAACCCAGGCTGCTGCTTCTCGACGAGCCGTTTTCCGGCCTCGACGGCCCGTCGCGGCGCGTGGCCATGCAGGCCGTGTCCGCGGCGGCACGCGCCGGGGTCACGGTGCTTGCCGCCGTGCACCGACGCGGCGACATCATCCCGGAAATCGAAACCGTGCTGCGCCTCACGGCCGGCCGCCTCGCGCCGCTGTAGCGGCGAAGCGGTGGTATAAAATGAGACCGGGGGGAAACCTTTCTTGCAGAAAGGTTCTCCCCCCGGGCCCCCTTTCCAAAGATCTTCAACGGGTATGGAGCGTGAGCGTTACAGCTCCCATAACCGTTAGAAGTTTTTGGGAGGGGAGAGCGCGAGAGGGGAACCCTT
>NZ_JBLODY010000070.1:0-20466 GCF_047785625.1 Solidesulfovibrio sp. C21 | reverse complement strand
GCCCAGCCTGCCCCCCGGCCCGAATCACGCGGTTCCATACATGGAAGCGATCCCTGACGGCATATAAAACACTTGCAAGCCCGGTTCTTTCGCCCCTTTGCCCTTTCAACAGTCGGACAATTCGATAGTCATCCCCTTTGAAAGTTTTTGAAGGGGGTCCAGGGGGAAACTTTTTTCAAAAAGTTTCCCCCTGGCCGCCGGAGGCATCATCGTCTAATACCTCATAAAATCCGGTGAGGCCAACAGCACGGCCGGGCCGGATCTGGCCGCCGCCTGCTTCGCGGCTTCGGACACGGTGGGGCCCAGGGTCACGGCCAGTTCGAAGGCGTCGAGTTTTTTGGGCGTGACGCCAAGGCCGGGGATATGCCCGGCGGCGAGGTCGCCGGCAAAGGTCACGCGGCGCATGATCGCTTCGGGCTTTTGCCAATGGGCGGCGGCCACGGGGTAGCCTTCCGGGCCGTCGGCCGCATAGAGCGGCTGGCCAAGGCCGGCCAGGACCCCGGCCAGGGCCGCGGCGTCGGTGGGTTTGACGCCCACGGCCCGAACGGCCGAGACGACCTGGCGCAGGGGCGACTTGAACCGGTTGCCCCGGTATTTCGGATCGAAAAATTCGGGACTGGTGAAAAGCGTGCGCAGGGTTTCCCGGATATCGCCATCGGTCTTGTCGAAGGTTGCGATCATGCGGGAAACGAGGGCGGCCGGCGGCTCGTCGGCCAGGAAATAGACGGCCAGCTTATGGCAGATATTTTTCGCCGTGGCCGGATGGCTGGCCAGGATACGCAGGGCGGCCACGCCCTCGGACAGGCCGGTGCCCTTGATGGTATGGCCGAGCAGCACCTTGTCGGACGGGTCGTGCAGGTCCACGTCGAAATTGAATCCGCCCGAATCAGACGAGCCCCGGGCCGCGCCAACGCGCCAACCGGTGAGGATGCGGGCCAGGGCCAGAGTGTCGGCCGGCTTTTGCGGGCCACTCGGGCCTAAGGTCTGGTGGGCGATGAGGATGGCGGCGTAAGTCGGGTCGAGGGCTTCCTTGGCCGTTGCGCCGTTTTCGCGGTGGACCACGTTTTTCCAGTTGTCCCGGGCGATGAGCATGGCCGGGTGCGTGGCCGTGGCCATGAGCAGGTCGAGAAACTTGCCCATGGCGTGGGGACGGATGGCCTCGCGCTCGAAGGAGCCGACCCAGAGGTGGGCCAGGCCCTTTTTCGCGCCCAGGCTGAAGTGGTCGCTCCAGAAGGCGACCATGAGTTCGTAGAGCTGCCGCTTGGACAGGATGGCGCGCAGGAGCCGGGCGTCCGCCGCTTCCAGGGCCACCTCGCCGGCCCGGTCGAAGGTGCGGCGCATGGACTCGGGTCCCGGCGTGGCGTCGGACGCGGCCGTGGGACCGTACTCCCGGAACAGATGCACGGTATCCATGGACTCGCTGGGGAGCTTTTTCAGGGCGTTGGCCAGTTCCGGGGGGTCTTCCAATTTTTCGTAGGCAAGCTGGCTGTCGATGAAGGCCGGCACGCCCATGGTCGCGACAGCCTTGAGGAGTCCCGGCGTCGGGCCGTAGGTCAGGCGGTTTACGACCTGGACCGCCTTGTCCTTTGCCGACGCCTCGCCGGCGGTTGCGGCCGCGGCGTCGCCGCAAAACGCCACAACGATCGTCAGCAGGCTGAAAAGGCCCACGGCGATGCGGCAGAAGACAGCCGGGAAGCTGCGTGGCATGGCGGCCATTGCGACACTTTGCGCGGCGTGTGGGGAAATGTCAATTGCGCGAAGACGTTCGGAAAACCGTGCAATCACGACCAATACCTGCTAGGCATGAAACAACCGCAAGGAGGAATCGATGCCGCCAGTCTACATGAAACAGACGGTGATCAAGTACGGCGTGGGCTTCGGCTCGGCCCTGGCCATGGCTGTCTCGTTCACACTCAACAAGTCCATTTTCTGGGCCATCATCCACGGCATCCTGGGCTGGATCTACGTCCTCTACGCCTGGATCTTCAAAACCTACTGACGGGTCAGGACCGTCCCCTGTCCGACAGGCCCCGGCGGTCCACGACGCGGATGGTCTTGCCTTCCTGGCTCCGGGCCAGACTCCCCGGCTCCACCAGGCGCACGGCGATGCCCACGCCAAGCTCCGAGGCCAGCCGGCGCTCGAGCTTGTCCACGAGGGTCTGGTGCTCGGCCACGCGGTCGAAAAGCAGCTCCTCGGTGGGCTCCACCTCGAGCAGCGCCTCGTCGAGGGCCCCGTCGCGGGCAACGACGATGCGGTAGTTGGGGGTCGTGCCCTCGACCTCGAGCAACAACGCCTCCACCCGCGAGGGGAATACGTTGACGCCCCGGATGATGAGCATGTCGTCGCTGCGCCCGACAATGCGGCCGATGCGGCGCATGGTGCGGCCGCAGGGGCACGGCCCGGGGAGGATGCGGGTGATGTCGCCGGTGCGGAAGCGGATCATGGGAAAGGCTTCCTTGGCCAGCGTGGTGATGACCAGCTCCCCTTCCTCGCCGTCGGGGACCGGCTCGCCCGTGGCTGGGTCCACGATCTCGATGAGGAAATGGTCTTCGCTCACGTGCATGCCGGACTGCTCCAGGCATTCGCCGGCCACGCCCGGCCCCATGATCTCGCTTAAGCCGTAATTGTCCGTGGCCGTGAGCTTGAGCCGGTCCTCGATGGCGGCGCGCATGGCCTCGGTCCAGGTCTCGGCCCCGAAAAGCCCGAAGCGCAGGGACAGGGAATTGACGTTGATGTCCATGGCCTCGAGGACTTCGGCCAGATGCAGGGCGTAGCTCGGCGTGGCCACGAAAACCGAGGTGCGGTAATCCTGCATGATGGCCGCCTGGCGGCGCGTGCCGCCGCTACTGGCCGGAATCACGGCCGCGCCCACGGCCTCGGCCCCGTAGTGAAAGCCCATGCCGCCGGTGAAAAGCCCGTAGCCGAGCGCTATCTGGACCACGTCGTCCTGGCCGGCCCCGGCCGCGACCAACACCCGCCCGACCAGCCGGGACCAGGTTCTGACATCGTTTCGGGTATAGCCGGCGACCACGGGCTTGCCCGTCGTGCCGGACGAGGCGTGAAGCCTGACCACCTCGCGCAGGGGCACGGCGAAAAGCCCGTAGGGATAGGCCTCGCGCAGATCGGCCTTGGTGGTAAAGGGCAGATGCTTCACATCGGCCAGATCGGTGAAGGCCTCGGGGTCGATATCGCGCTCGGCGAACCGCTTGCGATAAAGCGGCACGTTGCGCGACACGCGCATCAGCGTCTCCTGGAGCCTCTCCAGTTGCAGCTGGGCCAGATCGGCCCGGTCCATGGTCTCGAACTCGGGCTCGAAACATTCGCGCATGGTCCGCCTCCCTGTTTTACGCACCGCCTATGCGTCCTTTTCCCGCCCCAGATAGGCCCGTCGCACGTCGTGATTGGCCAGAAGCTGCTCGGAGGTGCCGGAAAGAAGCACCCGGCCCGTCTCCAGCACATAGCCCCGGTCGGCCACGGCCAGGGCGCTCTTGGCGTTCTGCTCGACCAAAAGCACGGTGAGCCCCTTGTCGCGGCGCAACTCCCCGACATGGTGGAAAATCTCCTTGCACACCTGCGGGGCCAGCCCCATGCCGGGCTCGTCGAGGAGCAGGCAGCGCGGCCGGGCCATCAGCGCCCGGCCGATGGCCAGCATCTGCTGCTCGCCGCCGGAAAGCGCCGCCGCCTGCTGCCCCCGGCGCTCGGCCAGGACCGGAAACATGTCGTAGATCGCGTCCCGGTCCGCCAGCGCCTCGCGCCGCTTATACCGCGAATAGGCGCCGAGCAGCAGGTTGTCCTCCACGGTCATCGGCCCGAACACCAGCCGCCGCTCCGGCACATGGGACAGGCCCAGGCGCACGATGCGCTCGGGCCGCGCCCCGGCGATCGAACGGCCGTCGAAGAGCACTTCGCCGGCGGAGACACGCAGAAGCCCGGAGATGGCGGAGAGCAGCGTGGTCTTGCCCGCGCCGTTGGCCCCGATAAGCGCCACGATCTCGCCCGGAGCGACATGGAGCGACACCCGGCGCACCGCATGCACCCGACCATAATGGATATCGACGTTTCTAAGCGTCAGCATCAGTCGTCCTCGCCCAGGTAGGCCCTGACCACTTCCGGGTTCGCCTGCACCTGCTCGGGGGTGCCGTCGGCCAGGGGGCGGCCGAAATTGAGCACGGTGACATGGTCGCTTATGCGCATGACGAGGTCCATGTCGTGCTCCACGAGGCCGATGGTGACGCCGAGCCTGTCACGGATGGCCACGATCAGGTCGCCGAGCCGGGTGGTCTCCTTGGAGTTGAGGCCGGCGGCGGGCTCGTCGAGGAGCAGCAGTTTCGGGTCGGCGGCCAGCCCCCGGGCGATCTCCAGCAGGCGCTGTTTGCCGTAGGGCAGGTCGCCGGCCGGGGTGTCGCGTTCGGCGGAAAGCCCCACGAAATCCAGACAGAAAAGGGCGCGTTCGCGGCAGGCGGCCTCGGCCCGGCGAAAGGACCGGGCGCGCAGCAGGCTTGCGGCGAGGCAGTAGCGCGTATGGGCATGGCGGCCGGTCATGACGTTTTCGAGCACGGACATGGAGGTGAAGACTTCCAGGTTCTGGAAGGTGCGCACCACGCCGGCGGCGGCCCGCTTGTGCGGCGGTAGGCCGGCGATGTCGCCGCCGTCCAGAAAGATCCTGCCGCCGTCGATGTGCGTCATGCCCGTGATAACGTTCAGCATGGTGGTCTTGCCCGCGCCGTTGGGGCCGATCAGCGAAGTGACCGAGCCCCGGGCGATGGCGAAATCGGCTTCGGTCAGGGCGTGGATGCCGCCAAAGCGCACGGTGACGCCGGAAACGTCGAGCAGCGCCGTCACCTGGCCGCCCCTCCGCCGACGCGGCGCAGTTTGCGGAAAAGCCGCCCCAGACCACCGGTCAGGCCGTCCGGCACGTACATGATGGTGAGCACCAAAATCGCGCCGTAGACCAGGATGTCGATGTCCTCGAACTCGCGCAGTGCCTCGGGCAGCGCGGTCAGAAACAGCGCGCCGACAACCGAACCCCAGACGTTGGCCATGCCGCCGAGCACCACCATGACCACGAGCTGCACCGAGACGCCGAAGCCGAAGGAGGCCGGGGCGATAAAGCTCAGGTAGTGGGCGTAGAGCACGCCGGCGAGTCCCGCCAATCCGGCCGAGAGCACGAAGACGAAACGCTTGTGGGCGGCGATGTCGATGCCAAGCGACGCGGCGGCCTTTTCGCTGACGTGCAGGGCCCGCAGCGCCCGCCCGGTGCGCGAGCGCATGAGGTTGAGCGAGGCAAGCACCACCAGGGACAGCACCACGGCCACGAGGTTGTAATAGCTGCGGTCGGAGTCGAAATCGAAGCCCAGCAGCGACAGGCGCGGAATGCCGACGTAGCCCGACGGGCCGCCGGTCAGGTCCACGGCCTCGTTGAAGACAATGGCCACGATGATGCCGAACCCGAGCGTGGCCATGGCCAGATAATGGCCCTTGAGCTTCAAAATCGGCTCGGCCATGACCCAGGCCACGACCATGGCCAACCCCACCCCGGCCGCCATGCCCACGGGGATGGGCAGGCCGAAACGCGTGGTGCAGATGGCCGTGACATACGCCCCGATGCCGTAAAAAGCCGCGTGACCGAGCGAAATCTGGCCGGCGTAACCCATGAGCAGATTGAGCCCCACGGCGATGATGGCGCTCAGGCAGCCGAGGATGCAGATGCTCAGGTAATAGTCGTTGGGCAGCAGATACGGCACGGCCAGGAGCAGGGCCAGAAAAAGCCCGGCCTGGACGATGGTGCGGCCAAGCAGCGGACGCTTCATACCCGGTCCACCCCGGCCTTGCCGAAAAGCCCCGACGGTTTGACGAACAACAGCAGCAACAGGATGATGAAGGCGAAGGCGTCCTTGTAGCCCGAAGAGACGTAGCCCGCGCCGAAAGCCTCGAGCACCCCGAGCACGAGTCCCCCGGCGGCCGCGCCAAAGGGACTGCCGAGCCCGCCCAGGATGCAGGCGGCAAAGCCCTTGAGCCCGAGCATCATGCCCACGTCGTAGGCGGTCATGGTGATGGGGGCCAGTATCGCCCCGGCCGCCGCGCCGATCAGCCCGCTTATGCCGAAGGATAAAAGCGCCATCCTGGCCACGGAAATCCCGACCAGGCTGGCCGCCTTTTTCTGACAGGCGCAGGCCAGCATGGCCTTGCCCTGGATGGTGGCGGAGAAATAGAGCTTGAGCGCGGCGAGCAGGGCCAGGGTCACGGCCAGGACCCACAGGCTCTGGGGCTGGATGGCCGCGCCCAGGGCCAAGATCGGCCTGACCCCGGTAAAGGCCGGCAGGGCGACGGTGTCCTTGCCGAAGGCCAGCATGGCCCCGCCGCGAAGCAGGATCGAGACGCCGATGGTGATGATGACGGCGTTTATCGCCGGCGCGCCGGCCAGGGGCCGGATGGTGAGCCGCTCCATGAGCGCGCCGACCACGGCCGTGGCCAGACAGGCGGCCAGCACCGCCACGGGAAGCGGCAGCCCGAGGCCCAAAAAAGCCACCGACAACATGCCCCCGAGCATCACGAACTCGCCCTGGGCGAAGTTGATGATGCCCGTGGTGTTGAAAATCATCGTGAACCCAAGCCCGATCAGGCCGTAAGCAGCCCCCTGGGTGAGTCCCGATACGAGATATTGCGGCGCGCCGGCGAGCATAGCGAATAAGCGAGAGGGGAAACCCTTTTGCAAAGGGTTCTCCCCTCTCGCGCTCTCCCTTTCCTAAACTCTTTAAAAGTGATGGACTGGTTACCCCTGTTTTCCTGAAAAATTCTTTGGAAAGGGGGTCTGGGGGAAGAACCTTTCTGCAAGAAAGGTTTTCCCCCAGCCGCGTCCTTCAAAAGAATCCTTAGTCGCCGACGATGACCCAGTCGCCCTTTTCGATGCGCAGCATGATGAAGGCATCCGGGCCGAGGCCGGCGTGGTCCGTGGGGCTGTAGGTGAAGATGCCGCCGATGCCCGGGAAGTTCTTGGTCTTCTCCAGGGCGTCGCGGATGGCCTGCGGCTTGTCCGAACCGGCCGCCTCGATGGCCTTGACCGCCAGATGCAGCGAATCGTAGCCGTGCCCGCCGAAGGTCGAAACCGGGGCGTGGTACTTCTCCTCATAGGCTTTGGCATAGGCCACCAGCTGCGCCTTCTCGGGATCGGCATCCGGCAGCTTTTCGGCAACGGTGATCTTGCCCGCCGGCAGCAGGATGCCCTCGGCGGCCTCGCCGGCCAGCTCGATGAACTTTTTGCTGGCCACGCCATGGCTCATGTAAAGCGGCGTCTTGATGCCGAGCTGCACCCGGTTTTTCGCCACCACGGCCGGACCGGGGTTGGTGCCCCAGCAGATGATGGCGTCCGGGGACGCGCCCTGGATCTTGGTCAGCTGGGCCGTCATGTCCGTGTCCTTGGGACCGAACACCTCATCGGCCACAAGCTCGAACCCGTCGGCCGGGACCAGTTCCTTGAGCACCTCGCGGCCGGCCTGGCCGAAACCGTCGGACACGGTGAGAATGGCCAGCTTCCTGTATCCCTGCTTCTTGGCGTGGGCCAGGATACGCGCCACGGCCAGCCGGTCGGACGGCGCGACCTTGAAGACATACGGATTGACCGGCTTGGTGATCTTCTCGGCGGCCGAGCAGGAAATAAGCGGCACCTTGGCCGCGGCGGCCTTGCCCATCACGGCCAGGGAGTTGCCCGAGGTGGTGGGGCCCAGGATGGCCGAGACCCGCTCCTTTTTGAGCAACCGGTCCGTGGCCAGAACAGCCTTGTTGACGCCCGTTTCGTCGTCCAGGATCACGACCTCGAGGGGCCGGCCCAACACGCCGCCGGCGGCGTTGATCTTGTCCACTTCCATCTGGATGGTGTTCTTCTCCGGCTCGCCCAGAAACGAGGCCGGGCCGGTGACCGACAGCACCGCCCCGAGGCGTACGGGATCGGCGGCCTGCGCTGGGGAGACGGACAAGGCAAACAGTGCGGCCAGGGCGCAAAAAAGGGCATGCAGTCGCATCAAGGGCTCCTTGTGCAAGACGCCGCCGCGCGAGACGGCAATCCCCGTCGCGCGGCAAACGCCGATGTCGTCGATTCACGTCCCGCCCCTATAGTCGAGAACGGGCCTGAAGGGAACCGCAAACGCCCCCATGACGCCGGCTTTCCCGGGTCGGCTTGCCAACGGCGCAACGCCTGGATTATGCCCGGGTAAGACACAACCATCCCCGCAGCAAGGAGCATGCCCATGTACCCGATCCTGCGCGCCGTCCTGGTCGCCCTGGCGCTTTCGACCCTTGCCGCCGGCCCGGCCCTGGCCCAGGCCAAGGCCCCCGCGCCCCAGGCCGCAGCGGCCCCGGCCAACAGCCCCGCCAAAAAAGACGACCAGAACGGCAAGAAAATCCCCGTGGCCATCGAACACGACGACAGCGACCCCCTCGGCGCACGCCTGGCCTATCGCATCAAGGAAATGCTCGGCCGCTCCTCGCTCATGCAGCCGTCCGGCAAGGACGAAAAGAAAATCGTCATCGCCATCAAAACCAAGGAAGAATTTCCCGGCCGCCCCAACGTGGCCTCCATCTACTCCATCTCCTGGCTGTTCTCCTCCAAGGAAGGCTCGCTCAAATACTTCCTCACCTCCGAAGCCGGCATCGTCGACGCCCCGGGCATGGACCAGACCGTCGAGGAAATCCTCGGCAAGACCGACAAGCTGGCCACCACCTACGGCTACCTGTTCTAGCGGCGACGGCAACGAACATACGGCCTCCCGCCTCCCAACAGCACTCCCATCCCACCATCCCAACCCGGTAAAGGGGGGTCCGGGGGGCATCAAGCCCCCCGGCGGTGAGGTGCAGGAGAGGCAGAGCCTCCCCTGCCCGAGAGACGTCCTGGCGAATACTCCGTTACAGGCCGCTAAAGTTTTTTTCTCTTTCAGCCGATCATTTCTATCATAACGGACAGAACAGACATAACGGCACGCATCACGAAGGAGATTGACGTGATCCAGCCCACACTTTCGACGCTGTTCAGGACGGCTGTACCTTCCTCTTCTTTTACGATGGGCAACCGCGACCCGTCGACGTCTTCCGCCACATCGGGCGACACGGTCACGTTCTCGCAGGAGGCCCTGGCCAAAAGCCGTGAAAGCGTCGAACAAAGCGATACGGCGGACACATCGGATGCAGCCCCCGTCGAAAGTCCTTGGAAGACGCAATACGACCTCAAAGAGGGAACCGTCACTCTGGGCAACGGCCACAAGCAAAAGACCTCCATCAAGGGCTCGAAGATGGAGATCCTGGAATATGACGGCGCCAAGCTCGTGCGCAAGGAAACGGGATCCATCACCGCCGGGACTGTCACCAGGGATATTGAAGAATTTGATAAAAGCGGCAAGTTGAGCAGCCGTGTCCATACCGAGCTCTACGCGCCCGAGGGCGGCGATTCGACCCATACCACATCCACGCTGCAGCGTGACATTCAATGGTTCAAGAATGGAAATATCACCAGGGAACTCCATGACTCCATGGACGTTGACGCTTCCTATTACGCAAATGTAAAATTACATGACGATTCTATCGGCAATGCCGACACGCTGGAAGATCTCGCTGTGAATCTCATGGAAGGCGTCACTGGAAACGTGACGAGTGATCTAATATCAAAAAATTATTCAGCCGATATTATAGAATATAATGACAATGGCAAAATTTTTCGAACGACATCGATATCCCAGACCATGCGGGTGAAAAATGCAACGGACCGAATGAGTTTCGATACCGGTGAGAGTATCAACACGACAGATGAAATTGAAAACAATACGGATTTTTCAGTAAGCCAATCCGTGTACGACAATGACGGAAAGGTGGTAAGCCAGGCATCTTTCAAGGATTCGTATGCAAAAGGGCTTTCCCAATCGCAGCAACTCGACGTCAGCCAATACAACAAGGGCGAACTCGTCCAGCACAGCCATGCCGAGGCCACACAGCAAGCCACGTCCGAACACAGGTTGCCCAAACGACCGGACATCCTCGAAGCGCTTTCCCTGACCGAGCAACAATACAGCGCCACGACGCCGCTCGGAGCGCAGAAGCTGCTGGCCGACGGCAAGGAAAAGCAGATCGAGAATGCCGCCGCGCCTGTGAACGCGACGCTCGGCTACATTGCCAATGGAAACTTCAACGCCGCCCAAAGCACGAGCAGAGGCACTGCAAGCGACGTCCCGCACAGCAGTTCCTGGGAAAACACGCTGTATCAGGACGGCAAGAAGGTACTGCAGCAGCGCGACTCGGAAGTCGTCCGGGAAAATCCTCTGCCGGACTTCACCGGGTTTATGACCGTCACGGGCCTGACCGAGGACCAGGATGCGGTGTATCTGCGCAACACCAGTCATTCTGTGGAGACGTACAAGGATGGCCTCGCGGTGGACCATGCTTCGGTCGACATGGACGAGGCCTCGGTCGATGACAAGCGCGGCCTGACCCACACCGAAACGAACGTGCACTCGTCCACCATCACCGGTGGCAAGCGCAACGAAAACCATATGGCGCTGGCGGATACCCTTATCAATGTGGACAAGAACAGCACCGCGTCCGCGAGAAAGGTCGGAAGCAAGATGCAACTGACGCTCGACGGCCTTCTCTCGGTTTTTCGCGGCCTCGACGACGCGTCCGGCGTAAGCTGAGCAACCGCGCCCGCCCTCCTTTCAGAGCGCCCTCCTGTTCGCCCGCCTCTTTTTAGAGAGCCCTCCTTAGATCGCCCTTTCCCCGCGCGGCACGGCGCGCCATGGTGATTGCGCCGTCACCGTCACCCCCGAAATTCCGGCCTGCCGACTCGACGCCTTCGCCGCGAAGACGCCGCCGTGCCGCCTAGCCCTTGTGCTTCACCCCAAAAATCTTGGGCGGACCGCCCTCGATTTCCTCCGACAGCGCTTGAATGGCCTTTCTCCACAGCCATTCTCGCGTCCAATAACTCACTATACCCATTCAACTTTTTAAAGAATTCCCCCTCCGCGCCCCCTCTTTTCAAAACGGTGTGTTCCGGGGGCAAGGGTCACGCGGGTATGTTGTTTTATTGTAATTTTTCTGTAACATGCAGATATCATAGATCATCACAAGACTTGAAAGAAATTTAACAATCTTATTTCTCATTTGGCGTCAAGCATGCTACCGTTGTAAATATAACGGCCCTATGCGGCGCGAGGCAACGCAACGGATGCATTCCCGTTCATACCGCATGATGCAAAAAGGATAACGACACGATGGCGACGAAAAAAAAGATGTCGGTTTTTACGCTGAGCATGATGACCGTCGCGGCAGTGGTGAGTCTGCGCGGACTGCCGATGATGGCGAAAGAGGGACTCTCCCTGGTCTTTTACATCCTTTTCTCCACCATCATGTTCCTGATCCCGGCATCTCTCGTCGCGGCGGAACTGGGCGGCGCCTTTAGCGACAAGGGCGGCGGCGTCTATACCTGGATCAAGGAAGCGTTCGGTTCTCGCTGGGGGTTCACGGCCATCTGGCTCCAATGGATCCAGAACGTGGTCTGGTATCCCACGGTGCTCGGTTTTGCGGCCAGCTGTCTGGCCTACCTCTTTATGCAGCCCGCCATGGCCCAAAACGGCGTCTACACCGGCATCGTGATCCTGGTGTGCTACTGGATGGCCACCTTCCTGACCCTGGCCGGAACGGGCGTGGCCAGTTCGGTCACCAAGTACGGCGTGCTGCTCGGCACCGTGTTGCCCGGGGTGGTGGTCATCATCCTGGGGCTGTTGTGGATCGACCAGGGCAACCCCATCGCCTTCCTGAACGCCGGGCAGGTCGCGGACGTCGCAAGCAAGCTGGGCCACCCCCACGCCAGGCTTTTCCCCCACATCACCGGCCTTGGCAGCGTGGCCTTCCTGGCCGGCATCATCCTCCTTTTCGCCGGTGTGGAGGTCCACGCCGTGCACGCCAACGAAATGGAGAACCCGTCCCGCCAGTTTCCGGAAAGCATGTTTTTGTCCGCGGCCGTGATCTTCCTGCTGTTCATGCTCGGTTCCCTGGCCGTGGCCGCCGTGGTTCCGGCCTCGGAGATCAGCCTCACAGCCGGGCTCATGCAGGCCTTCAAGCAGCTGTTCGACAAATTCGACATCGGCTTTTTGACGCCGGTCATGGGGCTGCTTGCGGCCTTCGGCGCCATCGGCGGCGTCATGTCCTGGATCGGCGGGCCGAGCCGGGGCCTGCTCGAGACGGCCAAGCAGGGCGAGATTCCGCCCTTTATGGCCAAGGTCAACAAGAACGGCGTGCAGATCAACATCCTGCTCATCCAGGGCGTGATCGTCAGCCTGCTCGCCGCCCTCTACTTCATCATGGACAACGTGAGCGTGGCCTTTTTCGTGCTTTCGGCCATGACCGTCACCCTCTATCTCGTGATGTACATCCTCATGTACGCCGCCGCCATCCGGTTGCGTCTGACTCGTCCCGACCTGCCGCGTTCCTACAAGGTTCCCGGCGGCATCGTCGGCATGTGCCTGGTCGCGGGCATCGGCCTTATCGGCGTGACGTTCTCCCTGGTGGTCGGCTTTTTCCCGCCGACGAACCTTCCCGTGGGCAATCCCGCCCTGTACGTGGGCCTCGTGGCGGCCGGCCTGGTGGTCTTCGTCGGCCTGCCGCTGGTCATCAACGCCTGCAAGAAACCCGGCTGGCGCCAGGTCGGCAAATAGGCCGCCGGCGAAACCGTAACGAAGGAGGCGCTTTTATGCCCTTGCATCAGAAGGACACGGTCCGCGACGATCTCCTGGACGATGTGTATGCGTCGAGCGACCTTTCGGTGCGCATGCCCAAGTACCGCTTTCCCAAAAAAGAAATCGAGGCCAGACACGCCTATCAGGTCGTGCACGACGAACTGATGCTCGACGGCAATTCCCGCCAGAATCTGGCCACCTTCTGCCAGACCTGGGCCGATCCCGAGATTCACCGGCTGATGGACGAATGCCTCGACAAGAACATGATCGACAAGGACGAGTACCCCCAGACCGCCGAGCTGGAAGCGCGCTGCGTGCACATGCTGGCCGACCTGTGGCACTCGCCCGAGGCCGCCAACACCATGGGCTGCTCCACCACCGGCTCGAGCGAGGCGGCCATGCTCGGCGGGCTGGCCATGAAATGGCGCTGGCGGGCCGCCCGCAAGGCCGCCGGCAAGCCGACCGACAAACCCAACATGATCTGCGGCCCGGTCCAGGTCTGCTGGCACAAGTTCGCCCGCTACTGGGACGTCGAACTGCGCGAAATCCCCATGGAACACGACCGGCTCATCATGAGCCCCGAGGAAGTCATCAAACGCTGCGACGAAAACACCATCGGCGTGGTGCCGACGCTCGGCGTGACCTTCACCTGCCAGTACGAGCCCGTCGAAGCGGTATGCAAGGCCCTGGACAAGTACCAGGCCGACACCGACTGCGACATCCCGGTGCATGTGGACGGCGCCAGCGGCGGCTTTCTGGCCCCGTTTCGCGATCCCGACCTGCTGTGGGATTTCCGGCTGCCCCGGGTCAAGTCCATCAACGCCTCGGGCCACAAGTTCGGCCTGTCGCCGCTCGGCGTCGGCTGGGTGGTGTGGCGCGACGCCAAGGAACTGCCCGAGGACCTGATCTTCCAGGTCAATTACCTCGGCGGCAACATGCCGACCTTCGCGCTCAACTTCTCGCGCCCCGGCGGCCAGATCATCGCCCAATACTACAATTTCCTGCGCCTTGGCCGCGAAGGCTACCACAAGATCCAGTCGGCCTGCTACGACACGGCCGCCTACCTGGGCGACGCGCTTCGGGAAGTCCCGGACTTCGAGGTCATCTACGACGGCCGGGGCGGCATTCCGGCCGTGAGTTGGAGCCTTGTCGAAGGGAAGAAGCACAACTTCAACCTCTACGACCTGTCCGACCGGCTGCGTTCCCGGGGCTGGCAGGTGCCGGCCTATTCCATGCCGCCAAACCGCCAGGACCTCGTGGTCATGCGCGCCTTGGTCCGCCATGGCTTCAGCCGCGACCTGGCCGACCTGCTGGTCGAGGACCTCAAACGCTGCCTGGCCTACTTCGCCCAAAACCCCGTGACCCAATCCCTGACCGCGGAAACGGCCTCGGGGTTCAGCCATACCTAAACCCGCGCACCGTCGCGGACCGGCCCCGGAGCGTTTGCCAGCCCGGGGCCGGTCTCCGTCGCGCGTTCTCGAAGTCCGTGGCCGCATGTCGTAAGGGAACATGCCAATACCATTGAGGTCTGTCTTAAGAAATACTGGCGAGGCTTTTGCGGAAAACCCGCGCGCGCGAGCGCCGGCTTGCGCGCGAAAGGCCGGCCGGGAGATCCTTCGGGGAGCCCAAGGGGCGCAAGCCCCACCCAGGCCACGGAGGCTCTCAGCCGCCGCCTTTTCACAAGTGCCGCAGCCGTATTTTTTAAGGGCGCAACACGTAGGAACTCCGCCATGCCCCGATTTCGGTCCGCCGCTCTTGTTCTTGTCGCCGCCTGCCTTCTCGCCGCCACCGCCTCGGCCGCAACCTCCGTTTCCATGTACGGCGATTTCCGCGTGCAGGGCACGTTCTTCAGCAACCAGAACTACACCGGCTGGAACGCCGACGGCACCCAGACCGCGGACACCCTGAATTTCTGGCAGCGCATGCGCCTGCATGTCGATCTTGCCGCCAACGAAAATCTGGCCTTTCGCCTGGGGCTTCGCGTCAACAACCAGACCTGGGGCCACGGCACCCTGACGGCGGCCAATCCGACGACCGCCATCGAGTCCTACCAGTGCTACCTCCAGTTCACCCTGCCTGATACGGCCATCAAGGTGACGGCCGGCTACCAGCCCCTGTCCCTGCCCCATACCTCGGTCTTCTACGACTCCGTGGTCCTGGGCACGGACTCGGGCAACAGCGACGCGGCCGCCCTGGTCGTCAGCGCCCCGCTGCTCGAGGACCGGCTCGGCGTCACGGCCGGCTACGCCCGGCTGGTGGACACCAACCGGACCTACGACACCACCACCACGCAAGTCGGCGACGAGCTGGATCTCACCTTCATCACGCTGCCGGTGTCGATTTCGGGCACGCACGTCACGCCCTGGGGCGCGGTGGCCATCCTCGGCCGCGCCGCCGACCTGCCGGACTCCATGAGCAACTCCCTGCGCGCCGCCGGGTCCTTCGTGACCCCGACGGGCTTTGCCGACAACCAGAGCGCCGCCTTCTGGACCGGCTTCACCCTGACCGCCGAGCTGCCGATGCCGCTCAAGCTCTATGCCGACGCGGTCTACGGCGACGCCTTCGCCGCCGACCGGGAACGCTGCCGCCGGCGCGGCTGGTTCGCGGACGCGGCCCTGGAATACACCGGCTTCGCCATGGTCGCGCCCCAGCTCCTCGGCTGGTACGGCAGCGGCGAGGATTCCGGGCTGTCCAACGGCTCGGAACGGCTGCCCGCCATCAACACGGAATGGGGGCCCGCCGGCTCGTTTCTGTTCAACGCCGACCAATATCTGACCCAGGCGGCCATGAACACCACGCCCCAGGGCAGCATGGGATTGGTGCTTAATTTCAGCAAAATCAGCATCGTGCCGCGCCTGACCTCCCTGGTCGCCTTTTCCTATGCCACGGGCACCAGCTCGCCGGCGGGCCTGCGCAAGGCCGTGGCCGTCACGGGGGGCCCCGGTTCCTATGTCACCATGGGGCAGGACCTGGCCCAGGGCGAAAACCTCTACTCCGTGGCCTGCGAGCATGTGTACGCCCTGACCGACGCCGTGAACCTGATCGGCGAGCTGGGCTGGGCCCATCCCGAAGGGCTCCACTCGAGCATCTGGGGACATCGCATGGTGAATCAGGCCGGCGACGCCTGGCAGGCGGCGCTTGGCATCATCTATACCTTTTAACGCCTGGCGCGGTCGGTCGTTTCACGATGCGCCGCAACGGCCGGATGCTGTGCCGGCCCAAGGAGTGCCCGCATGAGATACCGGATGTCGCCTCTGCTGGTCCTCGCCGTAATACTCGGCGGCCTGTCCGGCGCCGTGGCCCTGGCGGCGTGTCCGATCAGCGCGCCGCAGCTCACCACCAACCCCGATTTCGACGTCATCGTCACCCGCCGGACGCCGCTTTTGTCGTTTAAAAACGCCACGGGCGGCCAGGGCAAGCGCGTCTACGAAATCCAGCTCGCCCGGGACAAGGCCTTTGCCGAAGACCGCCTCGACTACACGCTGCCGGAAAACCCCGAAGGCGTCAGCGCCCTGGCCATTCCCGACCAAAAGCCCCTGGCGGATGGGACCCGCTGGTACTGGCGCGTGCGGGCCACGGACGAGGCGGGCGCGCACGGGCCGTGGGCCGTCAGCCGCTTTTCAGTGGATACGGCCAGCGACAAGGCGTTCATGAACCTGACCCGGGCCGTGCCCGTAAGCGTGAAGGTCTCAAGCGGCTCGGACCCCAAGAATCTCCTCGACTATACCGACCAGGGCCTCTCCACCCAGTGGCGGGCCGCGCCTCCGGGTCCGGACACGGCCTGGGTGGAACTGGATCTGGGGCGGGAGCGCAGCATAAGCCGCATCTGGATGCTGGCCGATTCCGGCAACCGGGACGGCTGGCCGGTGGCCTTCCGCTGGCTGGCCAGCCCCGACGGCGTCACCTGGAAGGAGGCCGTCAAGGTCACCGACGGCGACACCTACCGCTTCATTCTCGATTTTGCCGGGGTCTCGGCCCGGTTCTGGCGGCTGGAGATCAGCGGCTGGACCGGCTATGCCCCGGGCATAAACGAACTGCTGCTGTATTCCCCGGGTCTTCCCCCGGTGCCGAGCCCGCCGGCCGGGCCGTATGTCCTTGTCATCGGCAACCAGCACAACGGCGCGGCGTTTACGGAGCTGGCCGCGCGCGTCCATGAGATGGTCCCGGAGCTCTCGACCGTGACCGTGCCGTATTACGAGGCGAGCATGGCCATGTACGAGGCGCTTGCGAAAAAGCCCGTGGCCATCCTGCTCAGCGGCAACAATGCCGATTACAACGACCTGCCCATGTTCGAATACAACGGCGAATTCGAGATCATTCGCGCCGCGCCGGTCCCCATCCTCGGCATCTGCGCCGGACACCAGATGCTTTCCTTCGCCTCCGGCTACACGCGCGTGCGCTCCATGGGCCGCTCCGATATCTCCGCCATGGAAAAGCCGGCCCGGTACGCGGAGATTCGCACGCTCGTCGACGATCCGCTTTTTAGGGGCCTGCCCCAGCCCTTCACCGCGCCGGAAGTGCATGGCTGGGCCGTGTACGACCCGCCGCAGGGATTTACCGTCGTGGCCAAGTCCACGTATATTCAGGCCGTGCGCAGCCAGGACGGACGCCTGCACGGAACGCAGTTCCATCCGGAAATCAAGGTTTCCTACAACCAGGCGGAAAATGTGCTGCGGCGCTTCCTGCGGGACGCCCTGGCGCAATCAACGCCACGATAAAAGAGATGCATTCCCTTGCCCTCTGTGACGCTCCCCACACCGTGAAACGTTTTGGGGAGGGGAGAGCGCGAGAGGGGGACCCTTTTTTCAAAAAGGGTCCCCCTCTCGCATCCTCTTTCACTCTCCTCCGCCTTCTCCCTCCCCCACCACGTTGACAAGGGGCTGGAATTGGGCCAGTGACGGGTCGATTTGTGGTAAAGGACCTTTCGAGAAACGGAAGACGGTGCGAATCCGTCGCAGACGCGCTGCTGTGATCGGGGTTTGGCGGCGGTTATCCACTAGGTCGGGCGTAAGCCGGCCTGGGAAGGATGCCGCCAGATGCTGACGGTCCCCTCCGGGACCGCCCCGTAAGCCAGAAGACGCCTCGAATCGGTCGGTATCCAGGCCTCGCGACATGGGCCGGAGTGACCGTATATGCCGGACGCGCCCGCGTTTCCGGACCGTCACCCGTGCCCCGTTCCCCGCATCCGCCGGGGGCGGGTTTTTTTTGTTGCGTGCCGTTTGGGGCCCTGCCGGCCGACGTCAACCGCCCGCGAACCACGCGGGCCAACAAGGAGCACGTTGCATGGTGACGCATTCGCTGGGATTTCCCCGCATGGGGCGCAACCGGGAACTCAAGGCCGCCCTCGAAGCATACTGGGCCGGCAGGATCGACGCCGCCGCCCTTGAGGCGCAGGCCGCCGCCTTGCGGCTCTCGCACTGGAAGCTTGCGGGCGAGGCCGGCCTCGATTTGGTGCCGGTCGGCGACTTCTCCCTCTACGACCACATGCTCGACATGGCCTGCCTGCTTGGTGCGGTGCCGGAGCGCTTCGGCCATGCCGGCGGGGAGGCGCCCCTCGACACCTTTTTCGCCATGGCCCGGGGCGTCCAGGACAAAACGCGCGACGTGGCGGCCATGGAGATGACCAAGTGGTTCGACACCAACTACCACTACATCGTGCCGGAGTTCACGCCGGGACAGCGCCTTGCCGTGGTGGGGTCGAAGATCTTCGACGAGGCGCGCCAGGCCGCCACAGCCGGATTCACGGCCAAGGCCGTGCTGCCCGGGCCGTTCACCTTCCTTACGCTCGGCAAGAGCGTTTCTCCCGACTTCGACCGCTTTTCGCTGCTCCCGGACCTGCTCGAGGCCTACCGGGACATCCTCGGCCGTCTGGGCGCGCTGTGCCCCTGGATCGAACTCGACGAGCCCATCCTGGCCCAGGACCTGCCCGAAGCCCTGGCCGGCCCGTTCCGTGAGGCCTACCGTGATCTCGCCAAGGCCGCCGGTCCGGCGAAGGTGATGCTCGCCACCTATTTCGGCGGCATCGCCCACAACCTGTCCTGGGTGGAGGGGCTGCCCCTTGGCGCGCTCCATATCGACTGCGTGCGCGACCCCACACAGATCGCCTTGGTGGCCAAGGCGCTGTCCCCGGAAACCGCCTTGTCGCTGGGGCTCGTGGACGGGCGCAACATCTGGCGCGTGGACGCGGCCGCCGCCCTGGCCCGCATCGAACTCGCGGCGGACCACGTCGGGGCGGCGCGCCTCATGCTCGCGCCGTCGTGTTCGCTGCTGCATTGCCCGGTGGACCTCGAGGCGGAAACCGCCCTCGACCCGACCATCCGCAATTGGATGGCCTTTGCCGTACAGAAATGCCGCGAGGTGCGCCTGCTGGCCGATGCCGCCGCGCCCGGCGGGCCTGAGCGTCCGGAGGTGGCCGCCGCCCTGGCCGACAACCGGGCCGCCTGGGAGAGCCGGCGGGAAAGCGGGGTCGCGACCGATGCGGTTGTGCGCCATCGGGTGGATGCCGTGACCGTGGACATGTTCCACCGGCCGGCCCCCTATAAGGAACGCGCCAAGACCCAGACGGCCGCCCTCTCCCTGCCGCCCATCCCCACCACCACCATCGGCTCCTTTCCCCAGACGCCGGCGATCCGGCAGGCCCGGCGGCGCGCCAAGACCGGCGAGATGGACGCCGCCGCCTACGAAGCCTTCCTCAAGGAGACCATCGCCGACGTGGTGGCCCGGCAGGAGACGCTCGGCCTCGACGTGCTGGTGCACGGCGAACCCGAACGAAACGACATGGTGGAGTATTTCGGCGAGCGGCTCGCCGGCTTCTGCTTCACGAAAAACGGCTGGGTGCAAAGCTACGGCGCGCGCTGCGTCAAGCCGCCGGTCATCTACGGCGACGTGTCGCGCCCCGGCCCCATGACCGTGGACTGGTCGACCTATGCCGCGTCCCTGACCAAGAAGCCCATGAAGGGCATGCTCACCGGCCCGGCGACCATCCTGTGCTGGAGCTTCGTGCGCGACGACCAGCCCCGCGAGACCACGCGCCGGCAGATCGCCCTGGCCATGCGCGACGAGGTGGCGGACCTGGAGCGCGCCGGGTTGCGCGTCATCCAGATCGACGAGCCGGCCCTGCGCGAGGGGCTGCCGCTGCGGCGCAAGGACTGGGAGATGGCCCTGGCCCTGGCCGTGGACGATTTCCGGCTGACCGCCGCCGTGGCCAAACCGGAAACGCAGATCCACACCCACATGTGCTACGCGGAATTCAATGACATCGTGCCGTCCATCGCGGCCATGGACGCCGACGTCATCAGCATTGAGGCCAGCCGCAGCCGCATGGAACTCCTCACCGCCTTTGCGGACTTCCAATACCCCAACGAAATAGGTCCCGGGCTCTACGACATCCACAGCCCGCGTGTGCCGTCGGTCGCCGAGATGGAAGCGCTGCTCGAACGCGCGGCCGAGGTCATCCCGCCCGAACGGCTGTGGGCCAACCCCGATTGCGGGCTCAAGACCCGGGCCTGGCCGGAAGCCACCGCCGCCCTGGCCAATATGGTGGAAGCGGCCCGCCGCGTCCGCGCGGTATTATTCAATAATAAGAGGTAAGGAGCCTCCGGCGGCCAGGGGGAAACTTTTTGAAAAAAGTTTCCCCCTGGACCCCCTTCAAAAACTTTTCAAGGGTTATCAATCGATTATCGACGAGAGTTTGGCTCGAAACGAGCTGTCTCGCCCCCCTTTGAAAGTTTTTGGGGAGGGTGGGGGTCCGGG
>NZ_JBLODY010000006.1:0-117753 GCF_047785625.1 Solidesulfovibrio sp. C21 | reverse complement strand
ACTTGCGGCCTGGTTCGAGGACTACAACGAGATGCACCCCCACAAGGGGCTGCGGATGCTCTCGCCCAGGGAATTCATCCGCTTCTTAGCAACTGCGGGGTGTCCGGTTTGACGGGGGCAACTCCAGGTCAGAATTTTTGGTTAGCCTTGTAACTTTCTAGGAGAGCGCTTTCTTCAGTGGTCAAAGAAGGCATAGGCCTTTCTCCGCCAAACGAATCTTTGCTGAATCCTAGCTTTTCGCAATGATTCCAAGCGCGCTTTAGAAAAGCAGTCGGGACAGTCCATGTGTCACGTAAATTCAATAATGGCTGTCGCGTTCTCTTTTCAATCCTTGCCGTGGCCCATTTACATAAATACATGGAGAGATTGACCGAAACGTAGAAATAAAAAGAGTATAATCCCAACTCTACCTCATGTTCATCTTCGCCGTTTGCTATTGCCTTTTTAAATATCTCAAATGGGTTTGCTCCAGCTCCCCTAAACAGAAGTATTAATGCCGCATAGTAATAAGAAACATTTTTGTACTCGCTCCATATCTTCATCAATTTTGACCGGCTAATTTTCTTTAAATTTTCTATAATATAGACACTTTTAGAGACACTGCCCTCATGCCCAGCTTTGTCTAGCCTTAGAATATATATAAGAATTTCACCAGCTAGTAATCCATCCTTGAAACGCTCTATTCTCTCGTCTTCGTCGCATGGAATGTCCAGTATTAAGCGACACATTCCTTCGAGTAATGGGTTTTCCTGTCTAAAAGTATTCATCATATCGGTGTCTTCTTCTAGAGCAACAAACCGCAATAGCCTTATGCTTTCCTTTCTGAATAAGGTTTCAATACCCCTCTTAGCCACATTAGGATATGCCATAACGCTGAGAATAAGGGATGAAAAAAAACAGGGTGGAATTTTACCATGATTGATGCCTGGAATATATGTCATCTCAAGCCCCCTTCAGCTTCTCCCTTGAAAGAATCCAGGGCCAGACCGCCAAGGGAAGCGACTTTTCGGGATGAGTAGCTATTCCATCCCTAGGCCCTGGAAATGCTGTCTACTCGCCAGCCGCTACGTGCAACGGTGTCACCTTGGCGCCGACCTTGAGCCGGTCGAGGAAGTCGGCATAGGCCTGCATCATCTTGCGGCGTTCGGGCAGGTATTCCGCCCGATTGTAAGCCGCCCGGATGGAATTACGTTCAGCATGGGCAAGCTGACGCTCGATTAGGTCACTGTTCCAGCCCTGTTCGTTCAAGAGCGTGGACGCCATGGCCCGAAATCCATGTGCGCACATCTCGCCTTGTTCATACCCGAGGCGTCGCAAAGCCGCATTGAGGGTCATGTTCGACATGCAGCGGCCCTTGGTCCGGTTGCAGGGGAAAAGGAAGCGGTCATGGCCAGTCAGAGAACGAAGCTCCTCGATGATCTCCACAGCCTGCTTTGAGAGCGGTACAACATGATTTCGGCGCATTTTCATCTTCTCGGCAGGGATTGACCAGCGAGGACCGTCGGCGGCGTCCAGGTCGATTTCCGACCACTCGGCTTGGCGCAGTTCTCCAGGACGGACGAAGACGAGAGGAGCCAATCGTAGAGCTGCCAGGGTCACAGGACTTCCCTGGTAGCCATCTATGGCCCGCAGCAGTTGTGCCACGCCTTTGGGATCAATGATGGCCGGCCGGTTCGTGACGCGCCCCGGGGCCAATGCACCGCGGAGGTCCGCCCCGACGTTTCTTTCGGCAATGCCCGTGGAGATGGCGAAGGCGAAAACCGCCTCGCAGTACTGGCGCAGGCGCTTGGCCGTCTCATTATGCCCCTTCGCTTCGATCTCTCGAAGTGTGGGGAGGATCGCCGGGGCGCGAAGAGTCGTGATGGGGAAATGACCAAAGGCGGGAAAAAGGTGCTGTTCCATCCGGGCCAGGACCTTGGCGGCATGCCCCTCACTCCAGGCCTTGACCTGCTTGGCATGCCAATCTCGTGCCACGACCTCGAAAGTGTTTTCGTCTTCGGTTGCCTGGGCCTCGACAGCGGACTTTTCATCCTGCCGTGCTTTGCTCGGGTCTATGCCGTTGGCGATGAGCTTCCGGGCTTCGTCGCGGCGCTCCCGGGCGTCCTTGAGGGACACATCCGGGTAGACGCCGAGGGAGATGCGCTTCTCCTTGCCCCCATGTCGATACTTGAGACGCCACCACTTGCCCCCACTGGGGGAAACTTCCAGATAGAGGCCGCCACTGTCGAACAGCCGAAGGGCCTTGGCTCCCGGCTTTGCGTTGCGCACTGCGGTATCTGTGAGCATTGGGGGCAACTCCCTTGGGGGCAACTGCCCCCGCTCTCGGTTGCCCCCAGACTTGCCCCCACAGATATCGGATGTCAACGGACGTAAAAAAACGAAACCGGACTATCTCTAGCCCGGTTTCGCTAATCTTTCCAGGTTGTTCCGGTCCTTATCGGACCGTCCTGGACTCTAATATGGTGCCGAAGGGGGGACTCGAAAGCAAAACCAACATAACATACTGATTTTACTGATACTCTCTTCAGCCCAAGAGCCAAAAACTGGTCCATTTTGTACCATCATTTTGTATCATATTATAGTCCCGGAGGGACTCGAATTCAAGCCCCTTTCCACTTCACAAAACGAAAAAAAGGAACCCTAAGGTTCCTCCAAATAAGGGGCTCTACCACTTGCGTGTCAAGCAAGTGCTCTCCCCCTGAGCTACGCTCCTATAAACAGAATCAGGGAAGGGGATATCTATTCCGAACTCTTCCCGAAGTCAACCCTAAATTTTCCATTCCCCAGAAATTTTCGGGTACCAAAGACGTTGGCGCTTGTTGGCTCGTCGTTGGTCGGAGGGGACTACACTCCCACGGGCTGGGAGGTCAAGAAATTTTTCGCGGGACGGAGGTGAAAAAGGACTTTGGGGAGAGATGGATAGTAAAATAGTTAATTATTTCAGCATGTTATATCGAAGTATGGCTCAATGTGTTTGTGTTTCCAATGCACCTCAAGAATTGTCCAACTTTTTTTCTATAAATCCAAAAATACTAGCGAAATCATCATCACGTAATTGCATATCTAAAGAATAATCACTTCTAGCAACATCTCCAACAAATTCTTTTACGCATCCAGTAGCTAGTAGGTTATAAATCAAACCAGAGATGACGCTATTTACTTCAATATGTTTAATGTAAAGCCTAGGTTCTTTTTTCATTTTTTTTGGCAATACACAAAAACAATAATTAGGGTCAATGGGAAATATCACATACTTTTCACCATTTAAATAGCCAACGAGTCCAGAATTATCTGGAAAAACAAACTGTGATTTCTCTGAATGTAAAAGGCACCATTCATTGCCTATCAGTTCTTCGTGCCACATTTCAAATGTTCTATTGTTTTTTATCATCAAATCGTATACACTCTGAAGTTGTTCATTCGAAGGGATATTTTTAGCCCCATATTTTGAAAGAATACCAATTATATTACTATACAAATTGTCAATATACGACGGAGATCTAAGGAATTGCATTGCCAGGAACCACACCAAAGACTCCTGATCTAAAGGATTTAAACCTTTAAGATTTAAAACCTTGGGGATCCTCTCCAGTGCATGACCTTCTATTAATTGAAACTTATTCTCACTAAACAACGAATACAAATTTATTCTATACCCCCAGTTGCCGAAGGAGGTAATCTTATATTCAATTTTACCATTTATAATCCTACAGACTCTGATCGAATCATTTTTTGACCAATATCTTTTCAAGAACGATCTTGGGATAAAATGATTATCATTTTTACAAATTTTTGGTGTATCAATACTTTTTTTGGCTGGCAATACTTTTTTCCCAGCAACTAATGATCGTTTCGCCCAACGATCAGAGTATTTACGCAACAACACTTCAGATATTTTTTTTGGCATTTTTAAAAATAAACTTGTTGCCTCTTTATCAAAAACCAATCTTGAATCTTCGTTCTTAATATTATCTTTTAAATTTTCAACTGTTTTATACACAATAAGACCAACGCTGGCAATGACTTCGCCAAATTCTGCATACATATTTTCGTGTAAATTCGGCATTGATGGCCACGCGAGTTCCATCGCTGAAGTAAGAATATCCATCACCGTAGATTCAATTAACATATCTATTTCGGCTGGGAAAATATTCTCACTATTCGATGAGACCATAGGCGTTCCTGTTCAATACACCTTAACTATTTACAATTATTAATAAAAACAAAAAATACTCACATCACCTTCTTCACAGGACGACGTGGGTCATGATGCGCAACTATTCCCAAATAATCCAGTTAGCTACTTTTCTCCAAACACAATCTTCCCCTCTTCCAAGCAGGAGACCTTGAACTCAAAACGCCTTGGTTGAAGCTGAAGATTTTCTATAACTATTACATCTATCAAACATTGTTAACAGACTAGCTCCCCAAAAAAGTCAAGGTTTAATCACAGAAATTTCCAATTTCCCCGTACGCCAGTCATCAAATTCCGAACAAAAAATATCTATGCCCAAAGAATGTACACCTTCAACCGCCGAAGGCTTTGCCATTAAATAAAAGACATCCTTATCAATCACAACATCGTGTTTATGCAATATTTTATCAGCCCAAAAAACTATTTTTGGAGATTTGTCCGACAAAAAGCATGCTGATGTTCTATTATATGCCGAGTGAATATCAATGAGGTCAGCAATAGGTTGCGGTGAAAGCATTGCATTAAATGCCCCACTGTATAGCGCTGCACCTTGAATAAGACTAGCTGGCTGCGGTGGTTCAGGAACAGGCATCTGTGGTTTATTTAGCGCATCCTTTAAGGATTTAAGCTTTTCTAATGCAAATATCCAATCGGGAAGCGTAACTTCAATTCTCACATCACTTGCTGTTGCTATCCCAATATTTGACACTAATAATGTTACTTGAGCAGGCCTATACTTATACTCTGTAGCTAAATAATTGTAATACGAACTTTCGCAATCGATTTTAGCAATAAACTGTTTTGCCTTTTCAATATAGTTATCAACTTTTTTACCCCACGAACGATCTATCCGCCCATCAATTTTTTGAACATTCTCAATTGCTTTTTCCATCTCCTCTTTGAGTTCGTTACTCGTCGGCATTTTTAAAATAGTTAAAACAAACCCATCAGACCCCTCGTTGACAGCTGGAGATTTCCATTTTACCTCAAGATCGGGAAGCTTTTCCGGGCCAGTGTTTTTTCCGCACTTGATTAAATCGTGAAGACTACTTTTAAAAGCTGCTACTAAATTATTTCTTACTTCAGACTTGATTCCATCCTGGGCAAGGCTATAATTCATTCTTCGGTGTTGCCGAATATCAAAAGGCAAATCATCTCCATCACCATAGTTTTCATTGAAAAACAATACTATCCTTTCCCAACCCAAAATAGCAATTGCATATCCAAGCTCTAAAAGAACATTTGGATTTGGCGATAAACGCTTAGACTCTTCTTTATCACCAGTCACAATAGAAATATCTGCAACGAAAGCATCGCTTGACTGTATCTTTTTTAAAATTTCTTGACTTATATTAGGAGCACCGGGGCTACCTTGAGTATCTCTGTCAAGCGTCAAATACAATTCATATTCTTCATTCTTATTGACATGCTCGATAGCTTTCTTTATTACAGACTCAATGAAACCACGGTTTGTATTATTTGGAAGATCAGATTGCCATGAATAAAAAATGGTATATTTCACTACAAATCCTAAAGACAAGCAATAATCCTGCCGTGATAGACAACACCATTGGATGCTTTATTAAACTAATAAAACATCGAAACATCCTGACAAAATTTCAAAAAAATTTATACCACCACTCCCCCAACAAATAAAGACCCACGCCAACCAATTTTCCTGGACGACGTGGGCCTCGAAGCACAACCATCCGAAAATTCGAGCTAATTCTTCTTCTCCAGAACAATCTTCCCTTCTTCCAGGCATGAGATTTTAAATACGTCACCTTGGCTGAACCCGTAGTTGGTAAGCAGGGCTGCGCTCAAGTGGATTCCGTTCTTCCCGAACTTCGAAGCACCACCGACAGCGCGCTCCTCCATGCCGGCAATCTTATAAAACTGCTCATCCAGCTGGATCAGCTTGGCCAAGTAGGTTTTCAGCTGCGGTTTCTTCACTCCAAAAGCGTCCATGATCTGCTGGGCATTTTTGCCTTCTTTGATCAGGTCACGAAGCTTCACCGCATCGAATTTGGATTCTCCACGAGCCATAGTTCAATCTCCTTCGTTTTCGGTGTCTGTTTGTTCATCTCAAATCGTATCTCAAAAACGAAGGATGTCAACAGAAGTAGCTCGAAAGCTGATTAATCCTTTTTAACGGCAAAATGTGCTTAAAAGCTAATGTCCAACAATACGCATAAGTCAAAAACGAAAGAAAAATCGTATTTGAAAAATCACGGTATTAGAAATGGATAACTTACCAGCACTGCTCTACCCTCCTCCAGGACCAGTGATGGGGCTGGTTCAACCATATTGGCACGGATCGGGACTGAAAAATCGCAGGACTCTGCGAGTGAGCACCCTATTTGTGCGTTGATTCCAGCAAAACCTAGCTATCTCGCTGATATTCAAAAGAAAAGACCAAACTGACTTTTGTGTCGCTGATCCTCCTCCGAGGAAAGTATGTCACTGCCCAATCAGCTGAAAAACGGGAAATGCAGGAAGCTGCATTTCTAAACTAGCTAAAATAGCAACAGTTTCTCCGAGTAAGCAGCCGAAGCCCACCCCGGGGAAAAATCGGGGTTTGGGCTTTACCCTCGTACCACCCCTTATTTCGCATCAGACTGTCCCCTCCTGGACTGTTTTGTGCTCGCCAAGTGGTTTTGGGGATTTTTTCATGCAGGGAGGAGAAATGGATTGACGGGGATGGCAGAAGATGAATAGTAAATAGGTTAAGTATCTTAGCAAAAACAACCACGGTTTACGAGGTAATAGCCGCGTCAACTTACACTAATTCTAATAATTTCCGGTGGGTATGAGACGCACCATCAGCGAATTTGGATGTTGTTATCCTAACTAACCAGTGATATAGGTTGAACTAAATACGGCCATGCATAGGTGTAGCTGCAACACCAAACAATTTAACTGTCTTAGCGAAACCAAAATTAGCAGATACAAGAATAATCATTTTATCGCGACGGAATAGATTGACTTAGACAATCTATTGGCCCTGCAAGGCAAAAAGTAATTATCTGATTCAAAGAAATAAGCTTGCTCTATTTAATCCAGAAATTCATACTATTTAATGTCGAGTCTAAAAAAATTGACAAGATACACTTGATTGGAGTCAATCAATATGGACAATATTCGCGCTAAAAGAATTTCGTCAGAATTATTGGGGAAAAATATTGATGGATGGGAATTGGAGCGTTACATAAATTGTGGTAAATCAGCATTGGTATTTCAAGCAAAGAAAGACGACACAACTTCAGCATTAAAAATATTTGACCCTGAGCTTGTGGAAAAATACGGGAAAGAAACACAAATTTCTAGGATTGAAAGAGAAAAAGAACTTATTGAGAATGGCCATCAAAATATAGTAAAAATTTTTGGCGGTGGAGAATGTAAAGATACAAATTATTTATATGTAGCGATGGAATTTTTACCATACAATAATTTACACCAACAGATTGCGTACATATCAAATGACAAGATTAAAGGAATTATCACGCAACTTGCGAATGCAGCAAAGCATCTTGAAGATTTAGGACTCGCCCACCGAGACATAAAACCTGAAAATATTTGCATAACAGATGACTTTAATGAAATAAAACTATTAGATCTTGGGGTACTAAAACCAATCAGTGACTCAGACATGACAGATGACGGTGGGCATAAGTTTTTTATAGGCACATTGCGGTATAGCCCCAAAGAATATCTATACAGAGTAGAGTCCGACGACATTGAAGGTTGGCGAGCCATAACATTTTATCAGATTGGCGCAGTTCTGCATGATTTGATAATGAAAAAACAATTATTTTCTGAATATGAAGAGCCCTTCGCTCTACTAGTTGACGCCGTAAAAGAAGTAACTCCTAAAATTGATTCAATTACAGCCGTCCCAGAACTATCAACAATATGCAGGCGCTGTCTTGTTAAAGATCCAACAGTAAGATTGTCACTTGTCAAATGGGAAGATTTTGAGTTTAAAGAAGAAGACAACAGTATTGATCTCATCAAGGCTCAGATACTAAAAAATAGGTTGCTAGTCCAAAGTCAGTCTAAGCCTAAACGCACATCAGAACAAGAGAATTTCAAACGGGAAATATTTTTAAAAGAAATTTCCGAACTAATAAAAGCAGATATTATTGAAACTTGCTGCACTCCAATGGATATTTTCCCTCGAAGGACAATTGTAACTAGATTTAATTCTTCAAAAACAATCCTAACCATTAAACTCTCATTTGAGAAATCACTGAAAAACGGATTATTTTTTAACCCAAGCATTCTTTTTACGATAGAAGCGATAGACGTAGTCGATAAAATATTCAAAATACAATACGCTGCAATTGGAACTAAAGATGCTCCCAAAATAGAGCTTTTTGATTCTTGCCCCCCTCAAACACTATATACTGGCCATCGTGATGATTCAGATTTTAAGCAAACGATAATGCTCTTGTTATATAATCTAATAAAAATCGCGCAAGAAACTGAACTTGGCAATGAAGCATCAACAGCAATAAAGCTCTAGAACGCAGGTCAAACAACAATGGACAACACCTGGTGGGTTAAACAAGAAGATCTAGACGCGGATCAACAAAAAGTCATCCAATTACCTCTTGATGGAAGTTTTGCGATATTTGGCCCTCCAGGGTCAGGGAAAACTAATTTACTGCTTCTTCGGGCTAATTATTTAACACTAGCAAACAGGCCAAATGTTTTAATTTTATCGTTTACGCGTTCTTTACGAGAATTTATAACAAGCGGTGCGCACAGATATTCATTTTCTACGGAGAAAGTTAAAACATATCATCGGTGGGCTATTGATTTTTTAAGAGAAAATGGAATTTTATTTTCCTTTTCAGGTGACTTCGCTCAAACGAGAGCCGAGTTGCAGCTTGCGCTGCAAGATATTATTGCAAGTGAAAAAATTTCAGATGTTTATGACGCCATCTTATTGGATGAAGCGCAAGACTACACTGGAGAAGAAATAAATATTTTGAACACACTAGCTAAAGATATTTATGCGGTTGGGGATCTTCGACAACGAATTTTCCAACCAAACAGTTCAATACAAATGCTAGAAGCTTTAACTGATGACCAAATCGAGCTGACATATCACTACAGGAATGGCTTAAAAATTTGTAAATTTGCTGACGGACTAGACAAATCACCCGGCAAATATATATCACTCGAGCAAACTTCAAATTATAACGAAACAGACCTTCCCTCGTCGGTCACTAGGCACAAATGTCTATCCTTAGAAGAGCAATTCGCAAAAATCGAAGAAAAAATTATTGACCAAGCCATGGCATACCCAGAAGAACTGATTGGTATAGTTTGCCCACGCCGCGATGAATTAAACAAAATTGCCGATCTGCTTAGACATGCACCCTTTGCGAACAAATGCACTATTCAAAGCACTGATGGATACATTTCCCCGACCGATGATACAAATATTTGTTTACTTACGATACATAGCGCCAAGGGACTAGAGTTTAGAGCACTCCATATTGCAGCTTGTGATACATTGAAGCGCTTCCCTTTAAACAGAAATATGCTATTCACGGCAGCGACAAGAGCAAAAACATCTCTTGATCTTTATCACGAAAATGATATATCCGGATATATTGAGTCGGCCCTTGTTCCGTTTGAGCCGATAAAACACTTGCCCACGGTAAAAGATGCGTTTGGAATGGTGAAGTAATATGTGGTTTTGTAAAACAGAAAAAAAACATTTAATTGATGCGCTTTCGGGGCGTTTCAATGTGCTTGAGTACTCGGTATCTTCAAATGAAAAATATTATTCGAATTTATACGACGATCAAATAGCCCTTTGCTGGGGTGATGACCCCAAAAAAAATCACAATCGACCTTTTACAATCATCATCCCCAATGGCAATTCGACAGATTTTTTGGCTTGGACGCAAACATATTTGCAAGATTATCGGCCAATAACAACCTTCCATCGAGTCATTGAGGAAGATATTTTTTTTAATTATTTTTTAAACAACAATATAGACATCAATCAAGATCTATCAAATTCAGCAATTGCAATCATAATTTCTGAAGCTTATACATTGGCATCAAATCTACCAAAAATTGATTTGCTTTCAATGGTTGCTTGCAAAAGCACTTTATCTTACTGTCTGAGTCAAGCTTTTTTCTCTTTTCAGGATACCGGTCTTTATTATGAGCTTGCGCAGAGATGGGTTAACATCAGGTCAAAAAATGGACAGAAATCTTTCTCTTCGAGCATAGATATTTTAGTACTTATTTTTGAAATACTGCACTCATTAAAAAATAACACACTAAGCAAACATACTAGCTACAATATGAACTTTTCTTCATTTACAACCACAACAAAAAATGAAGCCCATAGATCCATCCTATTCAAAGCTGCGCTCAATCTACATCAGAGCTTTAACGGGGTTATTGACGATGATATTTTATATGACATATCTTCTGGCAACAAAACAATAGCCAATATAAATTTCCTCACTAAAGAAACAAGAGAAGCTCGAATTCGGTTTACAAGAACTTTTTTTAGTGAAAACCATTTAGATGATTGTGCCAATGACATATTTGCTTCTTTTTTAGGTGGATATGTATTATACCTGATAGCGCCTGGATCAATTTCATTTTACGACGTTGCGTCAGAAGCTCAAGCAAAATACAAATTTATTTTTTTATTTTACGGAATGTTCGCTGGTTTATACAAAAAAAATGAAATACTTTCTGGCTATAATTCTTTAGGCAGGTATATATATCGTTGTTGTCGAGACCAAGGATCTGTGACTGATTTCCCTCAAGCTGATATTTCGTTTGACGAATACATGCTAATTTCAAACAACACATCCTTAGAAAACCTTAGAAGAGGAAGCGCAACATTCGCATCAGTCGAAATTTTTCCAACGGTCACGGCTCTTGTGGGGATAAAAACAAATCCAAATGAAGCCAACTTGACTAAATCCAGTGACAATTTCAGTGCGGAAAAATTGATATTTATTAATCAAAACATCAATCGAATACACGCTTTATTGTACGAGATGCAATCTGCTCTTACCCCAAACGACCTTCTTCATTCGAAAACTTCTTCTCCCAAAAAAAATAAAAAAAATACTTCGACGTCTTCTTTAAAGAAATAACCCCAAAATATTTTATTGGCAATCAACAATAACAAACACTAGATCTAAAATTCATCATTCATTACTTAAACCAAGTTTAAAATAAAGACCAACGTCCCCTCTCTTCACAGGACGACGTGGGCCATGACGCGCAACTATTTCCAAACAATCCAGCTAACTTTACTTTTTCTCCAGCACAATCTTGCCCTCTTCCATGCACGAGATTTTAAATTCGTCGCCCACGGTGAACCCGTAATTCTTCAACATCGTTGGGCTCAAACGAACCCCAGCAGCGGCATACTTGACGTTCCCTGATACTGCCCGGTCCCCCATCCCTTCGATGGAGTAAAACTTCTCATCCATCTGCATCAACTTCAAGAGATGGGCTTTCAAAGTAGTTTTGTTGATTCCAAACGTATCGATGATTTGCTGGGCAGTCTTCCCTTCGGTGATCATGGTGCGAAGTTTCACAGCTTCGAATTTCGATTCTTTTCCAGGCATGGGGATAGCTCCTTATGAGGTAAATGATGACAAGATTTGACAGAGAATAGCTTTATGACAATCAATGTCAACTTGTTTCTACAGGAAGCGCAGCCCTAGAATATTTACGGCAAAAAGCGATAGACCTTCAACAAAAATAAATTTCATAATTCTCAGCCTTAAGCTGCTAATAGTGCACGGGTTATAATATCTCTTGATTTGTTAATAAATTCCAGCATTGCCTGTGCTGCCTTATCTCCATCCGCCCCAGCGAAGGCATGCTCTATCCTGAGGGATGGCCATTTTTTATTAGAACGCGCCACAGCATAGTCCAATGCAAATCCCTGAATAGTTTTTACTTTTGTCGCCACTTCGTTCAATACATTTCCTAACCACACCAAATTTTTATTTTCAATATGCAACTCATCGAACAGCACACCATCTTTTCTATCTAATCTAAATTCATAATGCAACTGTGTTGGCCACCTATCGACTAAAATTTTTACGTACAAATCTTTTTCAACGGGAGTTAAGCTGCAACCCTGCGGACAAATTCTGTCAAAACAATTTGTGGCTTGAAACAATAGAGGATGAGTCATAACGATCTCCTTTAACTGGGACCAAGTTATTTCAGGCTTTTCTGATGGTGCAAAGGCTTAAAAATCGCAGGACTCTGCCATCGGACACCATCCTTTCTGGTCCGAAACTTCCCCCACAACTATTATCGCCAAATCTGATCCAACTGCCTAACTTGATATCATATCTGCTCAGCGTCAATTACCCCTGGGCACTGACGACAACTATTCTTGTGCACGCACCTCGGCTTCAGCCAAGCGATCTTCGGGTATGAGTTCAGCGCCGCGTCCGTGGTCATTGCCGCGAAGCTGAATGTCCGCATTCCGCTTTTGCGCTTCCTGGTTCCGGTAACTCTGGCCGGTCAGCTCCAGGATGACGCAATGGTGGACCATCCGGTCGATGGCCGCCGCCGTTGTCATGGAATCTTTAAAGATTTTGTCCCATTGCGAGAATACGAGGTTGCTGCTGATCAGTACGCTGCCGCGCTCGTAGCGCTCAGCCAGGAAGGTGAAAAGCACTTCCATCTCCTCGCGGTCCTGCTGTACGTAGCCGATATCATCGAGGATCACCGCCTCAAACCGGTCCAGCTTTTTGAGTTCCTTTTCCAGGATCAAATCACGTTTGGCCACGAGCAGCTTCTGGACCAGCCGGTAGGCCGGGATGAACAGCACCTGATGACCACGCCGGACAAGCTCATGGCCGATGGCGCACAGCAGGTGCGTCTTTCCCCGTCCCGGGAGGCCAAAGGCCACGATGTTCTCCGCTCGTCCCAGGAAGTGTCCCTCGCACAGGGAGGGCAGCATCTTCTTCACGCGTTCCGGCAGAACGGTCATGTCCAGACTCGCCAGCGTTTTGTCCCTTGGCAGGCCAGACGCTTTCAGGAGACGCTCGATCCGGTCCTGTCGCCTGTCTTCCAATTCAATTTCGGCCAGATGCTGTAAATATTGCTGATGGCTCCAGCCCTGGCTCTCGGCTGTGCCCGACATTTCCTGGAAGCAAGCGGCAAATGACGACAAGTGCAAGGCCTTGAGACAGATCGCGAGACCGCCGGATTCAGGAATCATACGCAACCTTCCTGGCGATGGAGCAGGTTGTCGTAAATCAAGAGATCGACCACTGGCGCGTCCATGACCATGGCCGCGAGCTTGTCGCCGTCGGTGACCATCGCCTTGACCCCCTCGGCACTAATCGGCGTCTTGGTCTCTAGAAGAAGTTCCAGGGCCGCTTCAACATCGGACTCCATCGTTGATGCCGCCAGATGGAGGATGCGCACGTACTCCTTGTCGGCCTTGTTCTCCTCAAGTTTGGTCCGCAACGCGTCATAAGCACGTCGAAAAACCAGTGAAGGAAAGAGATCCTCTCGGTAACGGTAGAGGCGAAACGCGCCGGGCTTTTTCACAAGAGACCAGATGACGTGACGATAGTTGATCCTGTGTCCACCCCGGCCCAGGAGCCGAGGAGTGCTGAGTTGCATCTTGCCGCCGTAATAGACGTCGATCCTGCCTTCATAGACTCTGACCCGGAGTTTCTCGCCAATCAGCCTGGAGGGCACGGAATACACGTTCTTCTTGATGGAGAGGGTGCTCCAGGAACTGACCCGGGTATCCACTTCAATGAATTCGGGAAGTCGGGCCATGGTCACCGGCCGCATCACGGCAAGTTCCTCGCCAAGCTTCGTTTTCCGTGGCCGATTCGTCTTGGCCAGCATCTGCCACAGCCACCTTTCGTAGGCTGCGGCGCTTTCAAAGTCGCTGCTGCCGCGCATGATAAGGTATTGCTTGAGCCGGTTTTTCAGTCCCCGATGTATGGCCTCGACATCGCCGTTCTGCTCCTTCGCACCGACGGCAATTGTCCTGGGAATCATGCCGAAATGACGGATCATATCCATGTATTCCACATTGAAGTCTCGCTTGCCGCTGGTCAGATCGTGGGTGGCCGCCGTGGAATTGTCTGTTTGATGGAACAGTGGCGCGTGGCCCAACCGAAATAACGCTTCCTGGACGCCTCGCTTCAGCGCCGCCAGCGATTCGGAGTGGCAGACCGTGACCCATTCCCAGTTGGAGTATGGCAGCACCGGATGGCACAGCATATGCGGAAAGGCCTCGCCCTGGATGGTCACGCCGAGTTTGCTGGCCCAGGTGAAATCGGTCTGCATGGCCTCGCCGGCCCGATGGGCCTGGGGGAAGAAGACTTCTTTGTCCGGTCCTGCAAGTCCTCGCCACTGCCTGATCCGGCGCTGTAAGGTCCGAAGCTGGCCTGGTTCATACTCGTCTGGGAAGCGGTCCAGTAAATTCTCAAAAATCGTAATGGCTTCAAGCGCTGGGTCCGCCGTAAGACGCGCTTCTATTTCCGCCCAATGATTCAGGAAGGGGTCAGGCCGTGTTCGCCAGTCCCGTACCTCCTTCATTTCAGAGGGGAGTCTGCCTTCCTTGAGATACTTTGCCGCCGTATTGCGGCTCATGCCGGCCTTGAGCCCGGCTATTCCGGTCAGCCCTGTTTTGGTCTTCTCTCGCATCAGCTTTCTCACCTGCGCATCCTTTATCATTTCAGCTGGCTACCCTCTTTCCTCGGGGGAGACAGCCGCCAGCCTCCAAGGGGAGGAGGATGCACAATTCTAATTGTCGCTGATGCTCAGGAGTAATTGTCGCCGATCACATATCTGCTGAAAATCAAAAAGTGCAGCTTCCTGCATCGCATAACATCCTGGGATATCGCTAGTTTCTCTTAGAACTCTTCCCAGCCCCGGCTCCCCTGCCCTGGGCCAGCCCATCCCCTCGGACACCCCTCCCCAACCCTCTCTACCGGCCCCGTCCTGGGGTTTTCCCAGCTGGACCTTCCCCTTTGCCCCGGCTCCCACGAAACCTCAGGGAATCCCAGCCTCGGCCCAAAGTCCGATTTCCATAGGGCTATTCCCAAAATCCCCCAAGCTCCCGTGACCGCCTCCCCTCCTCCAGGGTATCCTTCCCCAAAACTACCTCTGTAGTGCAGCCCCAGAAGGACACATATGGAACCACAAGACCTCGAAAATCTGGACCTAAAATCAGCAATCATCAGCGCGTTCCGACCAATTGAGCAACTCTTCAAGATCATGGACACCACCGCCATCGAAGTCGATGGAGCGATACTCCGTAGCTATGCCGAAATTGGACTCGAACTTACAGGGAACTTTCGCAAGAAACTTGAAAACTTGCTGAACTCAAACCAGGATGGTCCTGAAAATGCCGACCGATAAATCTTTTGGAAACGTCATCTACTCCTACTCCAGGGAACAGGCGATTGCTGACGGAGTCCTCGTCGACATCACCGAGCAAGCGAAAGCCACCGGCTTCAAGTTGCCCACCGTGGTCACCGACAACCTGTATCATCATTATATAGAACCGCCAGCGGGGCTGGCTGGCGAGGGGCAGTCCGTGACGGGCAGGCTCCATGATCTCCTGACGCTGGCACTGTTCGCAGCCAAGAGGGCGGTCAACTCAGACAGGGTCTATTTCAAAGTGAGCTTCCTGATGTCCCCAGGACGATCAGAATCCGTCGAGGTCATCGCCCATATCGGCCCTGGCGACAGCGCGGAACCGGTCCTGACGATCATGCTCCCTGAGGACGATTGAGCGGTGACGCGGGAAAACCCAGGTCATTTCTGGATCAGCACCCGGGCCATGGTCAGGATCGCTCGCACTTGCTCTTCACTGGCCCCGGCCAGCAACTCCAGAAGTTCTTTCTGCACCTGCTCCCGCGTCATGCCGACATCCCCGAGGTCAAAGAGGGATGCCAAATCTTCCTCGAGTGCGGCGGATAACCTTTCGATATTCACCAAGGTCGGATTCCCCCTGCCCCGTTCGATCTCCCCAACGCTTTGGAGGGACAGCCCCGCCCGCTCCGCAAGCTGCTCCTGGGTCATGTCCTTTGCCCGGCGCAATGCCCGGACACGTTTCCCGAAAACCTTAAGAATCTCGCCCATGGAACCGTCCTTTTCGGACAGTCTAGGGCTAGCACGTCGTTCTTATAAGAAAGTTAGGTATGTAATTTGCTAGATATTAACAAGTAAACTTTATTTTATGACAATTTTTCCGCCTGAGCCTTGATTTCTGGCGGTTCAGGCCCCGGGCCACCGGAAAATAATTCCGGTGATTTGCCGGGAAATGCCCGCTGAACAAGGAAGGAGATGCCGCCCCATGGCATTGATCATAAACCACAACCTCATGGCGATGAACTCCGCCAGAAATTTGTCAAACCACTATGGGGCGCTGAGCACGTCGACCCAGCGGTTGTCGTCTGGGCTGCGGATCAATTCCTCTGCCGACGACGCTGCCGGACTCGCTGTCCGGGAGTTGATGCGATCTGATGTCGCCACCATGAACCAGGGGATCAGGAACGCTAACGATGCCATCTCCATGATCCAGACAGCGGATGGGGCATTACAAGTAGTCGATGAAAAGTTGATTCGGATGAAGGAACTGGCTGAACAAGCTGCCACAGGAACTTACACTGACGATCAAAGGCTGATTATTGATTCTGAATACCAAGCCATGGCGAGAGAAATACAACGGATATCAGAAAGTACTGACTTCAATGGTATTCATCTTCTCAATGGAAACTTATCTGGAGTGCATGACGGCAGCAACCTCGAATCTACCGGGGCAGCTAAGATTCACTTCGGAACAGGCAATGACAGTGCCGAGGATTACTACTATTTGAATATCGATAGCTCGAAAATTGAAAGCATATTTGATCCAGGCGACACCGCAGTCGGCGCATACGAGCCAGACGAAAACCTGTTTCTGAATAGAACATCCGGGGATGTCCTGGTCAACACGACCACGGTGGACAATCAGCGCGATTCCAGCCTCGCTTCACTAGAGGACGGCAACATCGTGGTAGTTTGGAACTCGGATAACCAGGACGGCTCTGGCTGGGGAGTGTATGGCCAGATCATGAGCCAGAACGGGGAGAAGGTGGGTAGCGAGTTCCAGATTAATAGCGAAACGAGCAACGACCAAAATGAACCTTCAGTAGCCCCGCTCAACGACGGTGGTTTTGTCGTCACCTGGACATCGAGCGGTCAGGACGGTTCCGGCACTGGCATTTACTCCAAGATATACAACGCAGACGCCAGCGTTCGCACCGGGGAATCACAGGTCAACACGACTACGACGAACAATCAGTACCAATCCAATGTCACGACGACATCATCTGGATATTTCGTCACGTGGACTTCGAACAGCCAGGATGGCTCGGGCGATGGCATCTACGGTAAATTTTATGACAAGAGTGGCAACGTGCTGGTGGATGAATTCCAGGTCAATACGACAACAGCAAATGACCAGCGATATTCACGTGCTTCGCAACTTGACAATGGCAATATTGCTGTCGCTTGGTTTGCACAGGATAGCGACGGATGGGGAGTCTTCACACAAGTAGTTGACCCGCAAGGCAATCTTATCGGTTCTGAAACTCAAGTGAACACAACTGAGGTTGACTCCCAAAACTACATAGATATCGCAGCGATTGACGGGAATCGATTCGTTGTCACTTGGAACAACTTCAACGGTGACGGCACCAACAGCGCACGTGCGAGAATCGTCAACTCAGATGCGACGTTCTTTGACGACGAGTTCCAGGTAAACGAAGAGAATTTTCCGCCACAGACTTGGCCGAAGGTAACCAGGCTGGAGGGTGGAGGTTTTTTAGTCGCATTTCGTGATCCTGGCGGGAGTGATGGCAACGGCTGGGCATCGGTCGGGCAACTCTATACTTCTGATGGTCATGCGGTAGATGGAAACTTCATCATCAACCAGACCACATCGGGCAACCAAATTCTGGATGATGTCACAGGACTCCGTGGAGGGGGCTTTTTCGCCAGCTACTTCACCGATGATGGCTTGGACCCTTCATCCAACGGTATCGGAGCCAGCATCTACCAGCCAGTGATAAGCGTCGCGACACAGGCTCGGGCGCAGGCAAGTCTGGAGGCCATAGACAAAGCAATCGTTTCCAAAGACAAAATCCGTGCTAATCTTGGAGCGCTACAAAACCGCCTTGAGAATACAATTTCAAACTTACAAATTCAAGCTGAGAATCTTCAAGCTGCTGAATCACAAATATCAGACACTGACGTCGCCCAGGAAATGACCTCATTTGTGAAAGAACAGATATTATCACAAGCATCTATTGCTATGCTTGCCCAAGCAAACTCCCTGCCGAAGATGGCGTTGCAAATAATCACAGGTTAATAGCGATCAAACATTATCTGGTCAACACTCAAAACAACCAGGAGCAGAATCATGAATCCTAATGCGCTTGAACCTCAAGCTATCGCAATCACCGCAATAAGACCCATTCTTTCAAATGACATTTCGAAGAACAAAATTGATAGGATCATGATGGCGCTTCGCGGGAACGATCCTGACAGGACATCCATTGACCTAACAGAAATCAGACCTTTGCTTCTTGAAGACTTTTCTGACGGCGACATCAACAGGATCATGATGGCGTTGAAGCTCTCCCAGGCGAACCCCAATTAGCCGAGCCAGTGGAGTTCATCGCGGCACGGCATTTGGTCTCCTGCCCGGTGACATCTTGCCTGATCCCAGCCCCAGGATAGACGCTGTCGCTGGCCGAGGGTGATGCGGCGGGTCGGGAATTTACCCTGGCCCGCTTGTCACCTTGGGTGATCCTGTGTCACTGGCCCGCCGCTGGCGCTGGTTACGCCTCCATCTCCCTTTATTGCTGACTTTATTCGCCCCGATGGCTGGCCCATGCGCCGTCTGGTTTCGATTTGCCACGCACTGATTCTATACGAAATCACGATGAAATTGCTGCTTTTCATCTCGAACCAAAGTGGTGACACCTTGAGAACAGGAGGCGACATAAGGGGACAAGGTGGGAAACTGAAAAGTCAGAAGCCGCGTTTTTGAGCACTCGATGTTGGGAAATGGCGGTGAAGTGGGAAATAGCCAACCTCCGCATGACCACTATCTGAAGCGCAGACTCCTGCGTTTGAAGTTACCGTGCCCCTGCCCTGGCACATTCGCTGCCCCAGGAGACGCATTAGGCACACACTCAGTACGCTTACCTGATTTTAAAATTGACGACAGCCCGCCATAAGTCCATAATAAATACCGGCACTTACCAAACCATTTTGGGGTATTACGGAAACGCACCCCAACTCGAAGAGTGCTTTCATATGATTCCCACGGAGTTCCCTCATGGCGAAGAGCATCACCAAGCTACCCAAGGACAATGTGGATCGGCTGATGAATGTCGCCTTTTGGTATTGGGAATATATGCGTCGGAATCAGCATTACATCAGATATTGCAACGTTATCGAGCATTACAAAAGCTACTTTCAAGACATTGGCGAGTTTGAATATCTTGACTCAAAAGAAGGAATGGAAGAACTATTTTCATATTTTTACGACACAGAAAACGATTATGATGTAAAAAACAACCCATACAAGACTCGACTTGAAGAGCTTCACGGGAAAGATGCTGGAATAAAATTTATAAAATTTTCCTTTCTATCTGAAAAATATCGGAGTAGATTTAACAGAATATACAAACACTATTCTCTTGGAATCGACACAGACGAAGAACTGCTAAAACTTTTGAACGAGGAAGATATTTTATTTGAGACGCGAGACACTACTGATATCGCCGCGCTCCTTCGAATGCACAACGACTGGACCATAAAAATAGACGACGACACTCCAACGCATTACATTTACAGCCTTGAAGAATCTGGCCCAATTACTATTGACCCTAAAAGCATTTTAAATACCCCGGCACAGATAGGACTAGAAGCACATGCAATTAATCTAATCAACAAATCAATCAGAAGTCTCATCAAAAAGCAGTTTGTCGAACTAGAAACATTTGAAGCAGTTTACAGAATAAGTTTGGCTGGCAGACACATCAATAGTTCAGATGAAATGCGCCTCGCTATCCTCTGGTTATGGGACAAAGCCCATGAAGAGGACGATGGAAACCCAGCCCCCTTTGACGCAGTCTACCCCCTCCTCAAGGACAAGCTCGAAAGCGCCAACGTAAGCGGTGGGGTCTGGGAACAGATCCTTTACCGGAAGTCGAGAATCCTCGGCTACTACAAAATGCTCACCCAGAGCATATCGCAACTCACCGTACTTCCACTTCAATCCAAATAATCCCCGCTTTTTATCCTTCTGCCAAATTTTGATTCCAAAGTTTGGCAAGAGAGATTTTCGCCCTTCGCCCAGGGTGTCCTCAAGAACAACGCGCAACGGATCATCGTCACGGTGACGAACCCCGAAGCGCCAATCCCCTCAACGGGGTCTTGGAGGATACCATGGCTGACAACAATTACGACGACCCGTCTCACCTGAACGATCGCGGAAAAACGGGTGGCACCGGCGGTGCTGGCGCTGCTGGCAATGAGAAGAAGACGCAAGCGGAGCAGATAGACGGTCAGGGAACTCTGAGCACGGACGATTCTTCGGACATGAAGCGACTGCTGGACGAAGGCTTGAACGTCGACAAGTTCTCCTTCGACATGATGCTGCGCGAGTTCCATGGTTGTACGGGTGGGCTGGGTGGCATTCCCGAGTCCTTTGAGGAAGCGAAGAAAACCACGCCTCCGGGTAAGATGAAAAAGGCCATGAAGGAGGACCTCTCTAAAAAGTCCGAGGAAGCATTGCTTGACGAGTTTGGTAAGCAGAATGCCAAACTCAATGAGTTCCTTGGCAAAGCGAATGCGGGTGGTGGTATTCTGGCGATTCGAAATGGAATGATCATCAATCAGCTGAAGTCTCGTCACGCCGTTGCGGATGACTGGGGACCTTGGTCCAAAAAAAACATCATCGATGTGTATGATGTGAGCAAGCGAACACTGGAGAAGTACAGCAACATCGAAATGATCCCGTGCGTTGAGTTGCACACTCAGCTTGGTATCGACCTTTTGGCCGATTTCGGTTCCATCTACAAGAGATCGGAACCGGAAGTTAAGCAGCGGATGGGCGATGATCCGATCAAGCATTTCATCAAAGAGCTTGAAGCTGATGCGCCGGCTGCGGACAGAAAAGCGCACATGGAAGCTGTGATCGAGGTTCTCAAGCTGGAGAAATATAAGGTCAATATCGAGTTGGAACTCATGAAGCGCTTCCTTGACGTTGATGGCAAGCTTTCCAAGGAGCGCCGAAAGTTCCTGGCCATCGGCGAGGAGAAGAAACAGAAGTTCGCCTACGACTTCCTCAAGCGTGTCATCAAGCACAATGGCAATTGGGCGAAGGCGCAAGAAGAGATCGCTCCCAAGTCCACGAAGGAATCCTCAACCGACTCGCAGGGAAACACCAAGCCTGTGACGGCCAAGGAAGACATCCCGAATATCGTCGAGCAGGCCATCTCGCTCCGTCAGACGATCAAGGCGATGCTGCAATCCGGGCAGATTGCCAAGGATGTGAGTGCTGAGATGTTGGACGATCTCCTGGAAGATATCAACACCCTCAGAAACCGAATCGCTTCGACGGACCCCGCTGCCTAGCTATAACCACGACAGGCTCCCCTGGTGGCTAACCGGGGGAGCCACAAAATTTAGGAGGAAATCATGAAAATATACCTTTCTTCACTGCCGATAAAGGTGCTTGATATGATTAGTGAAAGAATGCCTCATAGAAAGCCCAATGTTCTGGTTACTTACTATGGGCTGAAGGACCCTGCTGCCTACACCATTGAGAACAGGGAAAAGATCGAAAGTTTAATCCTTGATTGTGGAGCATTCAGTCTCTTTAACAAAGGGTTGCGCGGAGAAGAACTTGACTTTGCCGCTGACAAGCTCTTCCGTGGGTTCAAGGCTCACCTTACATTCGCAAGCCATTTATACGATTTCATATTCAGTATGGATGACGAATTTGGCCCCGATAGCTTCGAACACAACTTAGACCGCTTGCACATTTTGGAGGATGCTGGTTTATGTGTTGTTCCGGTTGTTCACAATCTAACAAACCAGGAAATTAATTACTATGTATCCAACGCCTACCCATGCATTGCCATAGGACAATGTCAAGGCGTGAATAGGGAAGACCTAGAAGTCATAAGCCCTGTCGTTGACCCGCTTTACTGGAATCATCGTGTAAAAGTACATATGTTTGGCATGACGACACCGAATGTTACGCTCCACATCCCGGCATATTCTTGCGATTCGAAAACATGGCTTGACTATGCCTTTCGAGGTTGCGTGCTGTACTGGAACCACGAGAACAACAATCTCGACAAAACGGACACCATCTACCTCTCAAACTCAAACACGATAAAGGATAAAAATCTTGGCGTCGACTACAGGGAATACACCCACCTGGACAATTTCAAACAGCATATTTTTAACAACTACGGGATCACGTGGAGCGACATCATGGGCAACAAGCGCCAAATCTACAGGATGTTGGTGAACTGTCTTTATTTCCTTGAGCTGGAGGAAACGATCAACACTCACCACAAGGCTATGGACATTGTTTTTCCATAACTAACATTCGAATAACTGAGACAAAGGACCGGTTAATGCCGGTCTTTTGTTTTTTCAAAACATGGAGTCCTCTCAATGTCTACTCATGCGCCTGAAAACATTGGGCTAAGGGGCACTGGCATTCTAAGCGCAGAAGTCTGCGCTTTAGATATCAAAGACTTCCTGTGCAAATTTTCATTTCACCTAGACTCATTTTATACAATTGCGAAACAAAAAAAACTTCCACAATCAGAACTGAGGCGTCCAGCAGCAAATAAAGAACAAGCGAGTCGAATGAAATGATTGACGACAGAACCTATAAAAATTCTCATACCAGTACCTAACAGAACAAAACAAAGGTCCGCAATCACCATCATCACTTCGCCTTCACCCGCCTTCCATCTCCAAGATCAATCTCATCACTTCTAAGACTTTCTTTCTCACGAGACATTCCATGAGAATAAAAGAAATACAGATATACGATGTTCATAAATAATTTTTAAAACAATCACTTGACACATTTCGCGCCTCAACAACTGAAGCAAACACGAAACAATCCACCAAAAGAAACGAAGGAGCTAAGCATGGACAAAGACAAATTCGGCCAATTGTCAGGAGTTCAACAAAACGCTTACCTTAAACGTCAATGGACAAAATCTCGAATTGAAGAAGCAATTTCTTATCTCAAAGAAAACAACCTGCCTGTGACAGCCATGGCAATTGTAAACGCAACTGGACTTTCTAAAGCCACCGTCTACAGATACCGGGAACTTATTGGAAATGAGAATATTCGAAACTACACAAAGTTTCAAAATAATTTTGCACCACAAAGCGAATTACTAGACACAACAAGCACGATACAAATTAGCTCATAGCTCATTCGCACAAACACTATCTCGACTGGCCATCAAGATTAACTTGGTGGCCAAAAAAAATTCAAAAGAGACTGAAATGTTAAAAAACTTCATCAAACAATCACTGACTGAAAACGTCCCATCACCAACACCAGAAGCGCCGGCACCTTTTCTCATTAAACAGCGCATCGCCGATGCTCCAGTAGCTACGGATGCAGTACTTCCATGGCATTATCTATTAACTAAAGAGTGGAGCATCATCAAACAAAGCGAATCAGGAGGCAAACTCATATCACGATTCCCTCTTTTCATTTCCGAACTGTCCCAGAACAGAAGCACCGGGCTGCACTATGTCACCCTGTCATGGAAAGCCGACGGGAGATGGCACAACTGGCAAGTTGAACGCTGTATGATCGCAACAAAATCAAATATCGTAGCCTTGTCTAATTACAATATTCCAGTCACAAGTTTGAATGCGAATTATCTCATTGAATATCTCCAGGAATACGAACAGGTAAATACCAGAAATATTCCCAGAGCATTTGTCGAAAATCGATTAGGCTGGACTGATGACATGTCGGGTTTTCTATGGGGGCATTCGTACTTAACTGGTCCTTCTGTGCAGCAATCATCCAGTCAACCCTCCGTCGTGCGTTTTAAAGGGGCCGACCAGGGAGATGAGCAGTTTGCGGATGGATTTAAACGAAAGGGTGATTTTCCTACATGGATTTTACTTGCCAACGAACTCCTCAATTATCCTGACGTTGCATTTTCCATGTACACTTCGCTATCGGCACCACTCCTTCCAATCCTGGGAGTTGATAATTTCACCCTGGAATTGAGCGCTCCTAGTTCTTCTGGTAAAACGTCTACGTTGAAGTTTGCAGCTTCTGCCTGGGGAAATCCATCGTTTTCTTCTGGATCATTTGTCAATACCTGGAATGGAACAGACAATCGTATTGGACGAATTGCAGGCCTACTGAATGGTCTGCCACTCTTCTTAGACGAAACTAAATTTGCTGAAAAGTACAAAAATAAGAATAAATACGGGAGCTACCTTGTCACAGACACCATCTATATGATCGCATCTGGGCAGGACAAAGGTCGGGCGACAATCCATGGCTCTGATCGGTTGCAATCGTTCAGAACTATCCTCTTTTCTACTGGAGAAACCCCCAGCTTGGACCTGAGCAATGATGGCGGCTCACGGGGCAGGATTATTGATCTTTGTGGAATACCTTTCCTGAAACAGGACTCAGAAAGCAATGAAGTTGTGAACAAGATAAAGCACACCATCGATGATCATTATGGTCATGCTGGACCTTGCCTAGTTCAATTCATCCTGAATCATCGAGATCAATGGCCATTATGGAAAAGTGCTTACAAAGAAACAAGACAGATGTTGACTCAATTTCAAAAGATGTCTCCAATTGAAATGAGACTGACAGAATACTTTGCCGCAGTGGCAATTGCTATTCCGATTGTCCATGCTGCAATTCCAGGACTTAGAAGAGATAAACCTGTCGTTGAATTATTTAGACAGGTTTGGGAACGTGCTAAGTATGAAGCATCTTCAGCTGACATTGGACTCAAAGCTATTCAATGCGTTGACGACTGGATCAAGATCAATCCAGACAAAATATATTCTCCAGATCATGTTCGTAAAAATATACTTTGGTCAGGAGATAGATTCGGCGCTTATTGGGATAATCAAGGTGACGGCAACTGGACTTTCATTGGATTAACCAAGCCTTGCTTAGATGATCTTCTCCGAAAGAATAATCTTAAAACCAATGAAATCGTCAGACTCTGGAAAAACAAAGGATGGCTCTGGACTGATGGATCTTCAAAAGGATATCAACGACAAGTGGCAATTCCAGGGTCTTTGAACGGGACTAGCACAATGAAACTGAACCTCTACTGTATCAGTAAACAGAATTTAGTAAGTGCAGTGAAGAACTAGGTACTTATTTTTAGTGCTGACTAAATTTTTTCGTCTCCGTCTTCTGGTCCTTTGCTAGCTAAAGATAAACATGAACCTGTGACTCTTATTATACTTACTAAATTTATTAAAAAATTTTATTTATATATTATTATAATAATGAATCATAGATAATATATAAAAGGGGAGGTGGTGGGTCAAAAAAAATTTAGTAATTTAGTCAGACGAAGGTCCAGGCTGTTCCTGGATCAGCGTGGATGTGATGATTATCTAGAAACAGACGAAGGAGCTAGCGACATGGTCTTCGTTGACTTCCTAAAAAGTTTTGACCTTGATCCAGCAGTATTCTGTCCATTCGACATTGCAGGTCAAAATGATGATTCTGATTCTGTCATTTCTGAAACAAGTAATGAGTCAATAAATATTGATCCAGAGATGATCAAGACAAATGGTTCTGTTAGTTCATCAACCACTTGGCCTTCATCTTCTGAAACTGCCTCCAAGGAAATCAATTCCAGTCCTGCTGAAACAGAGGCTTGCCAAACTGGGTCAAAAAACATCAAATGTACTCAATGTGATTTCTGTGAGCCACTAGAAGACCTCGAGAATGGATCAGATAGTTTTATTTGTTCTGCCAGTCACAGAGCCATCGCTGACATTTACACCAGCGCCTCAGGTTGCACCAGCTATTATTCTTCTGAACAGATTTCTTTTGATGAGTAGTTTAGTTTTGTCATTGGTCATGTGATTTGACTTCGGGAGTCCTGCAACCTTTGAAACCAAAATGAGTCATGCGAGATAATAGGAACTTTGATGTCAGCGGTTAAAATACCACTGAACATCAACACCAACTAACCATTGTCCAGTCGTCAGCCAATGTTTGCAAATGACATTGGGCTGCAATTTGTAATATTTTCAACACAAAATAATTTTATAGTTTCTGTTCGTATATCTGTTTACTCTTGAAACTTTCATCATGTCAAAGTCAATGTTATTTTAAAAGTTACAGATAGATATTGATCATCACTGTACGGTGTCTGAGCAAGGCCCTTGGCTTTTCGGAGCTGAGGGCTTTGTTCTTTATGAGATGCAAAGCTGAAACTCAATCAGCAGAGGAGGATGAACTATGGTTTTTAGAGTCATCATATTTCTCATAGGCTCGAAAATGGCTCGGGAGATACTTAAGCAAGCACTAATCGTTGTCGTAAAGAGATCCATTTGAACCTGTTAACACCGGGGGAGAATTGTCTTCCCCGTCTTCTTGCGATTTTGTTTGTCGAAAGCGAGTCTCCTGGAATAGATCCTCAGTCCTGTGCTTGCCAGCAGTCCCGATGTCCTGGGGGATTTACTGGCTTGCCCTCCCCCTGAAAACACCCCTTCAAATCTCCCGTCTCCTGCGCTTTCCGGGGCTTTCCTATAGTTGACCCTGCCTCGGACCTGAAAACCCCAGGAACTCGACCCTAGGGCCAATCAACGATTTTGGCATGAGCCTCTTTAAGTTATCATCTTCAGGATCAGCACTTAACAGCGCATTATGTTCTTATTCTTCGATGATATAGATATTGTAATGGTATCCTGAACTTAAAACCCAAGGAGTCACCATGTCATCCAAGAAGGATCAGTCTACAGAATTGCCTTCTACGGATATCGCTGACAAGAAAAAGCGTCCCGAATCCAGATACAATGCTTCGGTTCTCCGGGAGTGCATTAAGGAAGGTCTCGATGCGAAGGCGATCATGGAAAGAATGAATATCACGCATAAGCCCACGCTTAAGCACTTCATTCTCAAGCTCACCAGTGACGATAGGAAATTCTACGACGTCAAGGGACTTTATCAGAAAAGCTCAAGTCGTCCCTACGTCAACAAGAAGGGTGTCGTCTGCTTCAACATCCACAAGGTGGACCTGGGCGATCTGGAGGTCAAGGAAGGTGATGAGTTCGTCGTCACTGCCGAAGATGGCAAGATCATCCTAACGGTGATCTAACTGCAACGTGTAACCAATGCCACGCCTTAAGGAGGTGGCATTTTATTGTTTCACGAAAAAGCTTTCTAGCTCCTGCGACAGCAATAGCTGGATTCGCAGCTTGAAAATTACGAACTCCTGATCCGGGCATTTGAATCAATTCATACAGATATGGAATAACTATCGGAAAGAACGGTAATAGGTAGAATCGTACATTGGAGTGATTTTCAATGGAAAGCTGTTGAACTTCAACGAGTTACAGCCAGCCCCCAAAAGGCTGTCCCGCCACACTAGCTTTTGAAAGCACGATTTCAACCTCCTGGAACTAGAAACTCTCATTCAAAGGAGTTGATCATGAAAGTGGAGCCGATCATCAACATGAAAGACATCAAGAGCATTAAGAAACTTTTGGTGGATCGTCCGAGGGACAGGCTACTATTCGTGCTAGGCATTAATTCTGGATTGCGAGTACAGGACATTTTGTCCTTGAAAGTCTCTGACGTTAGGACCTGTAGCATTGGCGACAGGGTTAGTATCAAAGAAAAGAAGACTGGCAAAGAAAATGTTTTGATCCTGAACAAGGAGATCAAAACAGCTCTGGATGAGTACTTGCGATGTGCTAAACGTCAAGATGACCACTACCTTTTCAAAAGCCGAAAAGGCCAGAACTATCCATTAACCACCTATGCCGTAACTATGATGGTTCAAAGGTGGTGCGATGAGATCAATCTCAAGATCAATGCGGGTGCGCACACTTTACGCAAGACGTGGTGCTACCAACAACGGCAAATGGGTTCATCGTGGGAACTACTTGCGAAGCGGTTGAACCACAGCACACCTTCAATAACAAGGAGATACCTTGGTGTGCAGGAGGAAGAAGTCGAAGAAATTTTGATGAAATCCATTTAACACTTTTACAAAGGAGCGCAAAGCTCCTTTCTTTAGTTCCTCTTGCTACACAAGTTTTCCAATCGATTCCATTCTTCTCATTGATCCTAACATAAATTTGCACTTGGAGGTGCTTATGGGCGTTTACCAGCGAAGTGAACGATGGATGGTCTATTATCATGTGAATGGCAAGCGACACGACAAGTCATTTGGACGCGGCGAACTCGCACAGGCCAAAGCTGAAGTTTTCGACAAAGCTGTCCGGGAAGCCCTCGAGCATGGGCAACCGATTCCTGATCCGGCATTAGTGACAGCCCCAGTCCAGGTGGTGAAAACCGTCAGCCTGACGAATGAGCCAAGTAGCCAGGTCCTGGGCCAGCAACCTTCAGGGATGGCGTTATCCGATCTTGGAGCCAGATACCTGGATCACATGCGAGCATCAGGACGTACGGATAACCACATCCGCAACATTGAGCGCCTGCTGGCAAACAAGTTCGTTCCGGTCCTTGGAGACAAACCGGTGAACTCGATGACCTACCAGGGGGACATGGTCCCGTTTATCCTACATTTCCAGGGGATAAGCGACAAAACCAAGAAGGAACGGTCCCAGGTAACGATCAATAAGTACTGCGATTACTTGAACTTCATTTTCCACTTCGGGATTGCTAATGACTTCACCAAGGTCAACCCCTTGAAGAACTGGAAGAAAGCAAAAACGCAACCCAGGGAAATGAAGCTGAACCTGGATGACGCCAAGAAGATCATGGCCTGCGCTGAACCCCATCTCAAATGGGCCATGGAGGTCTGCTTCAACATCGGTGCACGTCCAGGGGAATCGGAACTCCTGGCGCTCAAATGGGAGCATGTCGACTTCGGAGCAGGAACGGTCCGCATCTATGCGACGAAAACCAAGACCTATCGGATTGTTCCCATTAATCCGATTTTCCTGAAGCGCATGGAGCAAGTCCGTGCGACTTCACAGTCTGGGTTCATTATTGAGTACAACGGGAAGCCTGTCTCTCGGGTTGTCAAATCCTTTAGAAACGCTTGCACTCGTGCTGGAATTAGCTACCCAACTCGAATGTACGATCTGCGTCATTTGTTCGCTACAACTCTGCTTAGAAAAGGTGCTGACCTTGCGGCTGTGTCGAAAATGATGGGTCACAGCACGGTCAAGCTCACAGCGGACACTTATTACCACTACATGGAGGGAGAAAAGGAAAGAGCAGTTCGATTATTACCGGAGTTGATGGCAAGTTAGCGTTTGGTGGTGGGGTATCTTGGAAGAGGTATCCCACCCTCTATTTTGTGAATCAGTCCCAAGACACCCGCTACCATAAGAATAGGAATGACAATGGACGACACATACAGTGCCTACAATAGCAAGTCACGCCGAAAGAGCGGCATGTGGAAAACAATGAACGGAGGATATCCTGGGAAATATTGTCCCGTAGTAGCGAAGGGCCGCCCCTACAGCGAGCTTTGCGTAGCCATTGATCTTATTGAGTCACTGAATCTTCGACTTCTCAACGAACACAAAAGCTAACAGTGCAAATAACCATTCGCAAAGTTGACGATCAACATTTAGCGCAACACTTTTGAAGAAGGCGAGTCTTCTGCCGAGTACCCGCCTTCTTCGATAGATTGTTAAAGAACTGCAAGGAGATGAAACATGTTTCCAGTTAACTGTGTCATTTGCGGCAAGCCCTGCTCCAGAAAGAAAGGTCACCATTGGTATCTTTGCAAGGACTGCAACGCCAAATACTGGGCAGCAAACAAGGACAGCTACACTTTCTCTTCATTCTTAGACAATATCGGATATTTTAAAGATACTTACGAAAACGAACAAGACAACTTCTGGAAAGAGCTTGGACTTGATAATTCTAAAACCGATCCAACGTCGACGAAATGAGACCGTTGCACAATTTCCTTCGGCAGGTGCGTTGACCTTTTTTCAAGCTCAAAAACGGGTTTTTCGCCATCAATTGGGCGCACACAGTGACGCTTTCTCGCCCGAAGGCGGCTGACACCGCCTTTCAGGCGCACCTGTCCTTAGCTTCCCGCCATGAGGACTGCTTTTTTCAGGTTGAAGGCCATGGCATTGAGCAGAAATTCCAACTCGACCTTGGGGATTCCCAGGTAGCGCGTCCTGAAGAATCCATATCCCCGTTTGAGCGTGCCGAAGGCACGTTCCACCTTTGCCCGGACACTGCTGATGAGGCGATTTGCCGCTTTCTCGACGGCGCTGAGCGCTCGGTTGCGGGCGGCCTTGTACATGATGCCGTCCGCAAGCCCTCGGGCCTGGAGCACATGCCGGTTCAACTGGCTGCTGTACCCCTTGTCCGCATAGATGCAGCCTCCTGGCACAGGGTCGATTTCGTCTAGAAGGTCTATAAATTCCTGCGTGTCGGAGCGATTGGCCGGGGTGACGTGCCCGCCAAGGAGAAAGCCGTCCCGGCTGTCCGTGGCCGCGTGGATCTTGTAGCCGTAATACGCTCGATTCCCCTTGCGCAGCCAGGCCGCGTCGGCATCGTCGGAGTAGCTGACGGTCACTTCCGAGGCCTCGGCGTCATCCTCTTCCCGGTCTTCGGGAAGAATGTCGATCACCTTGGAAGGACGGCGCGAGGACGAAACAACACTGGCATCGACAATGGCTCCCTCACGGACCAGCAATCCACGTCGCTCCAGTTGATGGTTGAGTTTGTCCAGGAGGCGCTTGAGCACATTTTTCTCGAGCAGGCTTTGCCGAAACCGGCAAATGGTCGAGGAATCGGGGACTTCGTCGTGATCGAGGGAAAGGCCCACAAAACGGACAAAGGACAGGCGGTCGTACAAAGATTCTTCCGCAGCCACGTCACTGAGGTTGTACCAGCGCTGCAGCAGGAGAATTTTAAACATGGGCAGGGGCGGGTACGCAGGATTGCCAACGGCGTTGACAACCCGTTGGAGCTTCTTGCGAAGCAATTTTTCAAGCGGCTTCCAGTCGATGAGACGATCAATCTCGTCCAAAAAGCAATCCTTGTGCTTGCGACGGGCCACCACGTAGTCGGCGATACCAGGATTCTTGGAAGTGCGCTCGCTCATGCTCTCCTCCATCTTTTTGATGGAAAAAATCTAGCATAACTACATAATTTTACAATATATTTGTGGTAATTTTCCGTGCATCGGTCTCGAAATAGATTACAGCACACTGAACGCAACCAACAACCAGCAAGAAATCATTATGAAACAAAATAACTTTTTAATCTTCAGAAGTCCTGGCGGTAGTTCTTGCGCGATTAAACGTGACGCCTATGAGCAATACATATTGCCATTTGCAAAGATGCTAGAATCTTATTCGAAATTCCAGCAAGAACTCAAAGCGAAACAATTAAACTCAAAAGAATACGACAACTATTGGCACAAACGTGGCCTTTAGAATTCTGGGTTAATTCGTGTTGCAGCGAGGTGGACTTCCCTGACCCGGAGGTCCACCTTGTTTTTAACAGGTGGCGAAGGACAAGCCCCATGGGCCAGGGGCAGCCGAAAAGTTGGTCTACAGCTGGGACTGATTCTAGCAAATCAGTGGCTGGCGACAACCAAAATCAAAAACGCAGGAACCTGCGCTGGCGGAAATGGTTGAGATGACGAGGGAATTTGATTGTTTAGCCCAGCCCCAGGAACCTTGCATCATCTCCGAGAGGACCGAACCCGAGCTTTTGGAACCAAGGTGAAGCGTGGCTTGCGGAAGCACTTGGATTCGATACTCACGTGACATTGATTCATTTGAGAACAAATAAATATGGAATGCTATTCAAATCAGGCAGTTACTGAATACCCCCCCCGGCAGGATGGCACTCATACCTGCCAATGTCGCTCTTTTCTTTTCGGATGGATTCAGCTATAATAAAAGTGGTGCACCTCCAGCATACGGTGAAATCAACTTGTTTTCAGTATTTTTATTTTAAACATCAACAAACCGCATGGTGTCTCATGTTTGTCTTTTCCATATGGGTTTTTCTGCTTTTTGTCGTGGAAACCTTCGTTGCAAGTGAACATTGTCGAGCATCTAGTCTTCAGGAATGTGCAACCTACGCCCTTTCGCTTGAGGCAAGCGTACTAGCAAATTCTAAAAAAATCCATCTAGATGACATTGTCATTGGCTCAGTTGCAAAGATCTCTCAGCCCGTCGAGGGACGCGTTGAGGCACAAATATGCATCGAAAAATACTACCAAAAGCACATTGAGCGAGGGACAATCGCCTATGTTCACGATGGGAAAATAAGCATCTATAACGTCTGGGCTTCAGGTGAAAGACTTCCTGAACATAGCACTATTCAAAGTTTTTCCAGCAGGCTTGATCTCTATTTGTACGAAGTAAAATCCATCGCGTTTCTTTTATTGCGCTATTTTGGCTGGGGACCAAGTCAAACAAAATCGTAAAAAGCAAGCCAACTCCAGACGATTGAATGAAAAGCGCAATTTTCAAGATATTTTTTAACATAAATGTACCTCAAGGGGCGAGAACTAACCATTTGGAATGGTTTTTCTTTCAACGAGTATGCGGTCTATGCGTCTACCGTCCATATCCACAATCTCAATATGAACATCGCGCCAGACAAATCGATCACCAATAGATGGTATATTTCCAAGTGATTTCAAGCAGAACCCAGCGATAGTCTTGAAATCACCTTCAGCAAAACCCGTTCCCTCGTGTGACAGTTCTAGCAGTCGCAGCACTTCGTCGAATGGCGTCATAGCGTCAATGAGCCATGATCCATCAGCACGTTGGACAATCGCCTTTTCCTGTGGCTCTTCAGTAGTCGGCAAATCGCCGATGAGTGCCTCAAGAACATCGTTTAATGTAACGATCCCCAGAATATCCCCGAATTCGTCTATGACAAAGGCAAAATGCATCCGAGACCGGGTTTTAAAAAGCTCAAGAAGCTTCAGAGCTCGCATTGACTCTGGAACATAAAGAGGTTCATGGAGCATACTCCGAAGGTCATCGGCCTGAAACTCCTGGGGTCGATCAAACAAATTCTTAATCTTAAGAACCCCGAGCAAGTTTTCCAAGCCCCCCTGGGCGACAGGAAACCGCGAAAATGTACTCTCCTTGATTTTCTTAACGTTGAACTCCCACGGGTCATCCAAATCCAGCCAAACAATTTGCGAGCGATGCGTCATAAGGGCTGCTACGTGGCGGTCCCCGAGCCGAATAACGCGGTCCATCATATCTCGCTCAGCCGTTTCAAGGATGCCTGACTGCGCACCCTCTGCGATAACGGAACGAATTTCCTCCTCAGTGACCTCCTGGCCCCCAGATGCGCGTAGGCGCAACAGTCGCAAAACAAACCCCGTCGACGCACTGAGAAAACGAACAGCAGGCAACGACACATACATCAACGCCAACATCGTCGGCGCTGCAAATTTAGCCAGTTGAATCGGGTAGGCGAAGGCGAGTCGCTTCGGTACAAGTTCACCGATGATCAGCGTCAGATAGGTGATTGGCACGACGACACAGATTAGGCCTAAAGTATCCGCGTAGGATTCGAGCGCAGGGAAGACGGCAAGCTCGGCTGCGATGGTCTCAGCCAGAGTAGCTCCACCGTAGGCACCGGTAAAAATGCCCACGAGAGTGATGCCAATTTGGACCGTTGAGAAAAATCGATCAGGTTGCTGCTGGAGTCGGTAAGCGGATTGGGCCATGGAATCACCGCCCTTGGCCAAGTTCTTCAGGTGAACGGCTTTGGACGAAACGATCGCCATCTCGGCCATAGAGAAAAAGCCGTTAATGACGATCAGGACGAGAATGATTCCGATTTCAAGCCAGATGGTAGCCATTTGTTCTGCTCCAAATGATGCCAATCTCACGCTGCTGATATTGATTTCCCGAAGAAATGAGGACAACCCAAACGATCAAGGGGGCGGCCCATCCGGACATGATCGCTCGGACGCAAGCCACTAAAACGATTTAGCACCCCAGGGGGTAGGGCAGCAAGCACGCCAGCTGCTCCACCTTAGAGCCTAAGAGCTTGCGATTTAATGTTATAACCAACTGCCGTCTTTCTAACTTCACCGAAATACACTGGCATTCACCTCTGCCACTGTTGACATCGCCGAAGAGATGTATAAGTTTCAAACCAACTGAAGGGGAGTAGCTCTTTCGGGCAAGGTCAACAGTACTGGCGCTTATACCCGGCGCTTGGCCTTGCCGTCGGTCCCCACCGATGAGCGAGACCTTCAGCATGAGTAATCATGCTGGATGTCTCGTTTTCTTATTCGGGACCTCCAGCCTAACCTGGCAACCTGGAGGCCCCATGAAAAAAAGTCTGCCCCTTTTCACGTATCTGCCGATGGCTGGCTGTTCCCACGCCAAAGCACTCACCCTCAATGCTCCTGATCCGGCAACTGTCATGCGCTGGCTCAGCCTGCCGCTGCTTGCTCTGGCCTTAATCCTTCTGTCTATTGATCTCGCTGAAGCCAAGCGGCTCGGCGGAAACAAGTCCTTTGGCAGCAAGGATTCCTATTCCAAGAGCTACGATAAGCCCACTCCCCCGAATACAAGCGCATCGAACATGCAGTCAACGCCACCCCAGGCGAAGGCTCCTGGCGGGTTTCTCTCAAAATTTGGCGGAATGGGGGGAATGGTCGGTGGTCTACTCATGGGTGGCCTGTTAGGGTCACTCTTTTTTGGCGGTGGCTTTGGCGGATTTGGAATCCTTGAAATGTTGCTCCTCGGCGTCGGCGGCTTCCTGCTCTTCCGATTCATCCGTGCCCGGCGTGGAGCACAGGCGGGGGGAACCACCCGCATGGAGCAGCCCGCTCCCGGCGTACATGATCGCTTGGCCTATGCCGATGGACCTGCTGGGGATGTCGCCCCGAATCAGGAGACACGTTCCTGGGGCACTCTGCGAACCACCGCAGCCTCCTCTGGTGGCGCAAACGATACCATAGCCCCTGTTGTCATGCCTGCTGGCTTGGACGAGGCCGAGTTCCTCTCCGGAGCCAAGGCTCTCTACAACCGCTTACAGACCTCCTGGGATCGTCGTGACCTCACCGACATCCGTGGGTTCACCAGCCCCGAAGTCTATGCCGAAATCGCCCACCAAGCGAGTGAAGACCCTACCCCCGGCAAAACCGACATACTCATGATCGAAGCTCGTGTCATCGAGGCCGGCACAGAAGGAACACAGACTGTGATCTCGGTACTTTATGATGTCCTGCTGCGCGAAAACCAAGCCAACGATCAGCCCTCTCAGATTCGTGAAGTCTGGCACATCAGTCGTGACCAGTCTGCCTCAAAGCCAGAATGGATTCTTGAAGGCATCCAACAGTTGGAGAGGTAGTCTTAGCGAACCGCCCGGGGCTACGGCCCCGGGCTTGGCACAATGAAACCGCCGCGAGAGTTAAAGGTGGAAAGATGACAAGCCAAATCAAAACTGTTCTTTTGCTCGGCTTACTCACCAGCCTCATGTTGCTCATGGGGCGAGCTTTGGGTGGGCAAACGGGCCTTCTCATAGCTATTGTGTTCGCCCTCGTCATGAACGTGGGAAGCTACTGGTTTTCCGACAGGATTGTCCTGAAAATGTACCATGCCCAAGAGGTCTCTCCTCATGACGCCCCAGCCCTACACCACATGGTCGAGGAGCTTTCAGCCAAGGCAGGCATTCCCAAACCACGGATATATGTTATCCCCGAGGAAGCACCCAACGCGTTTGCCACGGGGAGAAACCCAAAGCATGGCGTGGTTGCCGTGACCGAAGGCATCATGCGCCTGCTTTCCCCCGCAGAGCTTCGTGGTGTCATCGCGCATGAAATTGGTCACATCAAAAACAGAGACATCCTGGTACAAAGTATTGCTGGGGTCATTGGCGGGGTCATTGTCTCGGTGGCCAACATGCTCCAATGGGGAGCTATCTTCGGTCTGGGCGGAGGCAGAGATGAGGAAGAAAGCGGCGGTGGCGGCGGTCTTGCCAGTTCGCTGCTCATGGCCTTCCTTGCTCCTATCGCGGCCATGCTTGTTCAGATGGCCATATCCCGCTCACGTGAGTACCTCGCCGACGACACGGGTGCCCAATTGGCTGGCGATCCCAAGGCTCTGGCCAGGGCCTTGGAAAAACTTGGAATGTGGTCAGGCCGAATTCCCATGCATTCTGGCAATCAGGCCACGGCACACATGTTTATCATAACCCCTTTTAGCGGTTCCACATTTGCCTCACTTTTTAGTACGCATCCGCCGCTGGAAGAACGCATCGCACGTCTGGAGGCCATGCCCTCCAACGCATGACCAAGTGGTTGGACCGGAACCCAGGCCAGTCCAGCCCCTACCTTGACGGCAGTGGCGTAAATGACGAAACGAGAGAGAATGGTCACCGGTTACAGGCGGGAGGGAATTCATGGAAAGTGCATGGATGTGGATTGGTTTTAATGTGCTGGTTCTGGCCTTACTGGCTTTGGACCTTGGCGTCCTGCACCGCCATGGACGAGAGATCGGCGTACGCGAAGCGTTGTTGCTGAGCCTAGGCTATGTCATTTTGGCTTTGTCTTTCGGCGCCGGCATCCATTACTTCCTTGGCCCCCAAGCTGCGACAGAGTACCTGACAGGCTATCTGATCGAAAAAAGTCTCTCAATCGACAACATCTTCGTCTTCGTTCTCGTCTTCATGCACTTTTCCGTTCCCAAGGACTGCCAGCACAAGGTTCTCTTCTGGGGTATTCTTGGCGCGTTGATCATGCGCGCCGCGCTTATCCTGGCCGGGGCAGCGATTATTGAATCCTTCCACGGAATCATCTACGTCTTTGGGGCGTTCCTCGTCTTCACAGGAATAAAGATGCTGGTTACGGTTGGACAAGAACCAAACCTGGACGAGAACCACATCAATCGCTTTATGCGTCGCCACTTCCGGGTGACCGAAAACTTCGAAGGCAAAAAATTCTTCGTTCGACGCAATGGCGCACTCTTCATTACGCCACTCTTCATCGTCCTGGTACTTATCGAAGTCACAGACGTAATATTCGCCTTGGATTCCATTCCGGCCATTTTCGCCATCACCACCGATCCCTTCATCGTTTATACGTCAAACGTCTTCGCCATCCTCGGCCTCAGGGCGCTCTACTTTGCTCTCGTGGGTATCATTCACCGGTTCCATTATCTCAAATATGGTCTGTCTCTTGTACTCGTGGTCGTAGGCGCTAAAATGATCGTTAACGCTTGGTTCGGCGAAAAAATTGTATCCACAGAACTGGCTTTGTTTATCACGACAGTGATCATCGGTAGCTCTATGTTGTTTTCGTTGCTGCGAACGCGGAAAATGCCCACTGAAGAAGCTCTCAAAGATGCGACCCATTGGTGGGTGCCGGGCAGCCCTCCAAAAGTTGAAGCGGATAAGCAGCCCCGGAGCGACAACAAGAATAGGAAGTCTTGACGCTAAGCAGGAACACAGTGGGGATAGCAGTCGTCGACACAGCATGATGCCCCAAACCAGGAAAGTGAACCATGTCCGAACAAGACGATACTATTTCCCAGGAAACGACAAACGCATCAAAAACACCAGTGGCGCAAAGCGTGCTCGATACCGAGGTGGCCTTAGAAGCCCGCAATGATGGTGGGGATGATGTCGGTCCTTTACACGCCAGATTTTATCACCCTTTTTTGCTCCTCGTATTCATTGCGTCTGTGGCCATTCTTGGATCACTTCTGTGGCCGTTTCGCCATGCTGTCATCTTAGCCGCCATACTCGCGCTGCTGCTGACCCCTCTGCATAAACGGAGCGTGCACATTTTAAGGGGCGCACGCCTAGCCTCGGCCGCTTTGCTGACAATCGCCACCTTTGTCTTCATTGTCATGCCTGCCGCTATTCTGGCAGTAATCCTAGCCAACGAAGCGGGTTCTGTCATCGAGGCTGGGGTACAGTGGTTCAATGACGGTGGCATGCAGACCCTACTTAGCTGGCTCCAATCTCTCGACTTACCTGATTGGCTCCAGAGATTTGTAGAAATGATTCCTATTGATCCTCAGAGCCTCAAAGCCAGCTTGCTAGGAGCTGCCGGCACAATCGGGAAAACACTTTTGTCCATCGGCAGAGGATTTGCTGGGCAAATGGCCAATTTCTTGGCCCAGATTATCCTGCTCATCTTATTCCTTTTCTACTTTCTGGCCGAAGGGGAACGGGTGGTGCAGGGCTTGCGTCGTCTTTCTCCGTTGCGTCGAAGACAAGAGCAAGCGTTGGCGGAAAGGCTCAAAACAGTGACGCGCTCCATCCTTGTTGGCGGCGTCGCAGCCGGGTTATCTCAGGGTCTTGCCACCACACTCGGACTGTGGCTGGTCGGCATTGATCCATTTTTCTGGGGCATGGTAGCCATGGTGGCGTCTCTGGTTCCCGTCATTGGTCTTGCACTTATCCATATACCATTGATTCTCTATCTCATCGCCGCAGGATCGACAGGCAAAGCAATTTTCCTTCTTTTCTGGTGGCTGCTTGTGGTGAGTACGGTGGACAATATTGTACGCCCATTTTTCATTAGCGGCAGTGCGCAGTTGCCTCTATTAATGATCTTTGTAGCCATCGTTGGAGGTGTGCTGCTTTTCGGTCCACTGGGAATCATTTATGGCCCTGTGGCCATGAGCCTGTGCCTCGTCGTATTTCAGTTATTTATTGAAGCACAAGTAAAAGTATCTCGCGCTGCAAACACACCCAGAGGGTGAAATATCTCTACACTGTTTAAGATGCATCGGAAGTATTCGTATTGAGCAAACACGTGATGTCCAATGGCAGGACTCTGCCATTGCGCCCTTTGGAGAACCCCAAAAACGAAGGAAACCACGTTTTTGACCAGCTGGAAATGGGATGGACCAGGAGAATCGGAACGGATCAGGAGAAACAGAGGGATAGGTGAAACCGAGTTGGCTGGACCGCCACAGGCCGACCACTGTTGCGCCAACGAGGTCGAAAGTAGACCTAATAAAAACAAAAAATCCCGTTGGCAACTCGCCAACGAGATCACTTTTTCACAGGGGCTTTTGTAATGATTTTAGGGGTTTAAATCCTGCTTGTGGTGTGTCAAGCAAGCGCTCTCCCCCTGAGCTAAGGTCCTATAAACAGAATCAGGGATCAAGCTAAATGCCCCAAACTCGTCTCGAAGTCAACCCCAAATCTTTCGTTCCCAAGAAAAAGTTGGGGGCCAAAACCGTTGGCTTCGTTGGCGCGTCGTTGGCTCGGGGTAAGTACGTATTTGGTACGGGGAGGTCAAGGGGTTTTTGCTATAGGGAGGAGGAAAAAGGACGTTGGGGAAGATGCGACGGCAATAATAGTTAATTATTTCAGTATGTTAAGTAACTATGTATAATTTCAAGTGTCTTATCCAGCTTAAAATATTAACAAAACCCAAAAGATTTCCTCTCCCAATATTCGATTTGGACATTTGGACATTTGACGCGCAGGTTAAAATATACCCGATGATGGAAACCAGAACCACCGGCAGCGGTAGCGGACCCTGGGACAGAAAAATCCCAACAGTCCGGGTAGGGAAGAAGCACGCGCTGTACATGGCCAGTATTGATGGGCACTATCTGGTTATTCAGTTTGCTGGTGCATCTTTTCTAAAGAATAATCAACTGGATATATTGAATTTTTTTAAATTTTACCCTACTCCATTGTATAGAATTGGCGTTTACAATACAGGAAATTGCTTGACCTGAACTGCCAAACCCAATTAAGCTGTTACTATCGAAACGTTAAAAGGAATTGAGGCACATAATGGAAGGCATAAAAATCTTAACTAACAATAATTCCATCCAAATACATTTGCATAAAACTTTTTATGAACCCGGAGCAATAAAGAATGCGGCATTTGGTTTTGCTAATTCGTGCTATATATTCATAAGACCTTACGATATGGATGAAAATTTAGTACGATTTGAGCCCAAAGAAGGGGTTGAGGTAGATCTCGAATTTATTGCTAAAGAATTTTGCAATGCTGTCCTCGACCATCAGATCAGGCTTGATTTGGAAAAAATGAATCATAAAATAAGAAATCTTATTGTTAAACAAGCATTTTACCCTATAGAAAAACTAGTCGTTGGTGATTAAAATGGGCGGTAATTATCTAATCCTTCCCCATTCATTTAGACGACTAAAAAATGACACAACTTTATTGGTAAACTCTGGCGGAGATTTCCTTTTTTTAAGAGATGCAAACTTCAAAAATTTTATCAATCATAACCTCGATCCAGATGACGTTGTCACCTTGGATTTGGAAAGCAAAGGTTTTTTAAGCTTTGCAGACCATGACCTAGCTGTAAATCTTGCCTCTGTGAAATACAGAACAAGAAAAGGCTTTTTGAAAAATTTTACATCTCTTCACATGATGGTAGTGACAGTTCGATGTAACCAAAAATGTGAATATTGTCAAGTTTCATGTGAAGGAGAAGACGCTCTGCAATATGATATGGACATAGACACATCAAGAAAAATTGTTGATTTTATATTTAATTCACCAAATGAAAATATAAAAATTGAATTTCAAGGCGGAGAGCCTCTTTTGAATTGGGATGTCATCCAAGCTGTAGTTGAATATGCTAATGAAAAAAATATAATTTCAAAAAAAAATCTTTCATTTGTAATTTGTACAAATCTAACGCTCATGACATCTGAAAAATTATCTTACATAAAATCAAAGAATATTCAAATATCAACATCCCTGGATGGACCTGCGTCAATTCATGATCATAATAGAAAACTTCGGACACTGAAGAGTTCTCATGAAGCGGTGGTTGAAAAATTAAAAAAATGTTTCGAACTAGGCGTACCCATATCAGCGCTAATGACAACAACAAGGAAAAGTCTACATGATTTCCCTCGGATAGTTGATGAATACATATCGAGGGGATTTGAAGGCATCTTCTTTAGACCACTCAATCCATACGGTTTTGCGCATGAAAAAATTAAAGAAATCGGATACAGTCCAGATGAATTCGTTGAGGCCTACCGGGCTGGGCTAGATTATATCATAGAACAAAACAAGGCTGGTCGGTATTTTGTTGAGTATTATGCTCAACTATTATTAACAAGAATTTTGACGTCTTATCCAACTGGGTTTGTCGACCTTCAATCACCTGCCGGGACAGGGATCAGTGGTGTAATTTACGACTATAATGGAGACATCTATCCGTCAGATGAAGGGCGCATGCTATCTAGAATGGGAAACAACTACTTTAGGCTGGGAAATGTCTGTCAAGATAAATACACCGACGTATTTAATGGAGAAAAACTCAAGCATATCGTTACAGACTCCTGTATCGAAACAACGCCAAGTTGTGGATGGTGCGCGTATCAAATATATTGTGGAGTAGATCCAGTTAGAAATTATTTAGAAACAGGTAATGTTGTCGGGTTAAGGCCTGGAAGTTTTTTTTGCGAAATGCATCTCGCATTATTCGATATGCTTTTCGACATGTTATCTAAGGCTGAGCCAAGTAACTTAGATGTGTTTTGGTCTTGGGTGATCCCTCAGAAGGTGACCAAAAATGCTTAAGACTTTTGGCAAAGCAAAAAATATTCGATCTCCTTTGATAGGAGTGGCGACCCGATCAGAAATCCCTTTTTTTGATCGTCAGTCATATATTTCTATCGACAAAAATCACGGATTTGGCTACTTAGCTCATATCAGAGATGCTTCGTCAAGCGTTCCATTTCTGTCGCCGTCTATTTTATTGGACAATAAAAATAGCATTAACACCATACAAGATGGCGACATCTTACGGTTGAGAAAAGATGGAGTGATTGAGTTTTTATGGAAGAAGGGAAGCGCAAGCAATTGCCTTTTTGTTACTTCCAGATGTAATTGCGAATGTTTAATGTGTCCACAACCGCCCACTAATGATTCTGAAGATTTTGATGCCGTGATCACACGAGTGCTTTCTTTGCTTGATAAGGATGGCGAAGAGTCGGTATGCATAACTGGTGGGGAACCAACCTTACCAAGGGAACGGTTCCTCAAGTATTTATCTATGTTGCGACTCGATCATAATAATCGCCGAGTAGACGTTTTAACTAACGGTCAAACATTTTCAGACTTAGACTTTACATCGCATGTGGCTTCTGAATGTCCTGACAAGACAACCTTCTGCACATCTCTCCATGCTGACACGGCTTCTATCCATAATCACATAGTTTCTTCAAGTGTCGCGTTTAGAAAGACGGTCTATGGCATTCAAAATTTGGCGAGATTCGGACTTCCTATTGAGATTCGATTCGTTTTGACGAGGCACAACGCTCGCAGAATGGTCCCATTTGCTGAGTTTGTTGTTAAAAACTTCCCTTTCGTTTTTCATGTCGCACTGATGAGCCTTGAAATTGTTGGCCTTGCTGCTGATAATTTTGAGGATGTTTGGATAGACCCTGTCGAGTGCAATGACAACTTCTCTGAAGCCATTAAGGTGCTCAGCAGAGCAGGCATATCCGCTTCAATATATAACACACCGCTGTGCTTGCTTGACGAATCTCTTTGGAAGTATTGCAGGCAGTCCATATCCGATTGGAAAAATTCTTTTATTGAACTTTGTACTCCGTGCAAGTTGCGCGATCGATGTTGTGGTATCTTCTCAACATCAACACGCTTAAGTCAAAATTTGCGTCCTAAACTTTAACCTACGTAATGGAGGCGCCATGAAAGGTTTTACAAAAAAAGTTGTCTTTTTCTTGAGTATTGTTGTGACTTCTTTTGGTTTTGCCCCGATGTCTTCCTCTGCCAATAATAGTAACGTTGTGACCAGCCCCAGCGTTTCAGCTGCTGGAAGCGTTAAGGAAATTAAGCCCCTCCAGTTGGACAAGGCGGTTGAAGATTCGAAGTCTGGATCTTTTTTACAGCTTGCTGGGCATTACTCACATTCTTCCCATGCGTCGCATTCTTCTCATTCTTCGCATAGATCGGGGTATTAAGATCGAGGGGCTGAATGGTGGTACATCATTTCGGCCCCTCTGTTATTTCAACAAATAAAGACCCACGTCACCCTCTTTTCAGGACGACGTGGGCCATAATGCGCAACTATCCAAAAAAATACAGCTAGCTACTTCTTTTCCAGAAAAATCTTCCCCTCCTCCAGGCAGGAGACCTTGAACTCGTCGCCCTGCTTGAAGCCGTAGTTCTAAAGAAAAACTCTGGAAATTCCAGCAGCTATCATCACCCTCAGCCACCTAAATTTTGCAACAAGGTTTGTGCACATTCGATACATCGATTATCAATCTTATTATTAAATTCTTCTTCTAATTCAGCTCGCGAGGGGAGATTATAATCTGATGATCTCTCCCAAACCTCTTTTGATAAATCCTCAGCTGCCTTAATGATGGGATGCGGTGGGATTCGGACTTTTATAATAGAACCACTTTGTGCCGCTAATGCTGTTAAAACCCCGGCCGCTTTAATAGTTAAAGAAAGAGAAAATCTTCCAGCCTTTCGGATGCCACGCCAAGAATCTTCTTCTAGGGTACGCAGTTCTGCATCATGCCACTCAATAATATTTGTACACTTAGGGAAAAATTCTTGTTTATACAATTCTGGCAAAATATTCTCTCTAGCATCACGGGGAGAAATGATAAATATGCGAAGGAGATGTTTAGACGCAGTGATAAAATCATTGCGCAATGCGCATATATAGGCTAGTCCATGATTAGCTCTAGCCATTAAATATTTATTTGTCACATCGCCAGTCTTAAGACTTGGGTCTAACGATGTATTTTTCAATAAATTATCTTCAGCGAACCGCAACCTCACTTCTTTTGTCTCATTATTCTGGGCTGTAATGGCGTCGCCTATAGCCTCAAAAGCGGCTCCCATCTCTCGAAGTATAAGTTGATCAAGTGATTTTTTAATGTGCTTTATTTCGTTTATTTGTTGTGTCTTTCTCTTCAAGTCAACGACAATCTTAGCGACCTTGAGTAAAGAAAGAGCCGTTTCAAGTTCGATGCTCATACGTTCCCCTTCCTATTGTTCAGTCTCCCCTACTATACCATTTTATCTCATGTTTTGACCACGCTGAACATAATTTTTCAATAACCCAACACAGGCTCAAGCATTATTAGAAATAGACTAAAACGTCAATCAAAAACGATACGTCACTGTTATGGAATAAACTATTTGCCAAGATATCTCTTGGCGAGAATTTATCTCGTCGGCTAATTAACAAGTTATATTAGTATATTAATCTCGAATTTTTTATAAAATAAATTATGCCACCCGCAACACCAGCCACTGCTACACCACCAAGAAATACTGGGTGATGGCAGTTACAGCAGCAAAGCCGCTTCCAATTAACCCTAAAGCACCTGATGTGCCAAAAGCTTCAGACACAGCACCAGTACCAGTTACAATGGCTCCACTGATTTCAGCACTGGTTTCAGTTGCTATAATGTCAGTGGCTACACCTGTAGCAACACCACCTCCAACTTCTTCTGAGAATTCCTTACCTAGCTCACAAGTTGCATGCAGAATATGATGCACTAAATGGCTCATTATGTCTCCCAAAAGGAAGTTCAATAATCAGTTCCATCACTGGGCAAATGGCATCAAAGCTCCACAACAGAAAACAAGCTAGCAAGAGACCGTTATCGCTTTTACACGTCAACAACTACCCAAGGCACCTTATCCATACAAGATAGCATTATATTTTTAGGACTTACCTGTTTTTATTGATCACTAAAACTATATACCATACTCCTGAAAATAAAAACAAGCCCCAACGAGGAGTTTTCAGTATCGCGGGATCAAGCCTGGAAGTTCCTCTGCCCTACCCATACCCAGGAATTCTATATCCTGATCGGCGACAATTATTCTTGAGCATCAGCGACAATTAGAATTGTGCAGCCATCTTCAAGAAACGACAGCCATGGCCGAAAACCAGGGTTGGAGTCACCAACGGTTTTTGCAGTATCTGGCCGAACTTGAACTGGAGGAGAGACGGCAAAGTCGCATCGAGCGTCTTCGCAAAACCTCCGGACTCCCAAGCGATAAAACCTTGGCGAGCTTGGATACGGGTGTGCTGCCGGAACGGGTGAAGAAGATCCTTCCCTCCCTGTGCGAGGGGCACTTTCTTGGACGGTCGGAAAACATCGTGGCCTTCGGCCTGCCGGGGCGGGGAAAAACACATTTGCTGTGCGCTATTGGGCATGAGCTTGTCCGGCGCGATCACTCGGTGCTGTTCATCCCGGCCTACCGCTTGGTGCAGAAGCTGCTCATCGCCAAACGGGATTTGAACCTGGAAAAGGCCCTCAGAAAGCTGGACCGTTTCGAGGCGGTGATCATCGACGACATCGGCTACGTCCAGCAGGACCGGGAGGAGATGGAGGTGCTCTTCACCTTTTTGGCGGAACGTTACGAGCGTGGCAGCGTGCTGATCAGCAGCAACCTCGTCTTCTCTCAATGGGACAAAATCTTCAAGGATTCCATGACGACAGCTGCGGCTATCGACCGGATGGTCCACCATTGCGTCATCTTGGAACTGACCGGCCAGAGCTACCGAAACCAGGAGGCTCAAAAGCGGAATGCAGTCGCAACGTCCCGCGTCCATGACGACGGACGCGGCCTTGACCCCAAACCCGAAGATCACATGGCTGAGGCCGAGGTCGATGCACAAAAATAGTTGTCGTCAGTGCACAAGAGTAATTGACGCCGAGCAGTCATGACGCTCATGTTACCCGAGGATGACTGAAGCCCTTATCGAAAGATGACCTGGGCCATGCTGAAAAATATCCGCAACCGATCTTCATCCGCTGAATCAATCTGCCGGATCAGGATCGTCCGAAGCTCCTCCAGGGACAACCGGAACCCCTCGAGACTGAATAGCTCGGCCATGGGAATGTCCAGGGCCTTGGAGCGTTGCTCGATGCTGGTCAGGGATGGACATTTCCAGAAATGGGCAGTTCTACATATTAGAAATGCGAGCGAGAAATTGAAGATGACTTTACTGGAAATTTGACACGTAACAATCAGCTATACTGTTCTGTATTCCCAAATAAAATGTTCTAGATTTTGGACAACGGCCACACACTGCATTCGCTCGGACCAAGAAAACAGTGACAAACGGCCGTCCTGCGAAACCACAAACACCTCCGTAGCACGGTTGCCATGTACGAAACGCGCAGCCGATTGGTGCCGCATCCCGCCCAGATCCTCCAAGGAAATTTGCTCGCGCAGTTCGCCAGTGACCGCGTTCAGCGAGGTCACCAAGAAGTCCTCAGGCCCGAACAGCAGGATGGCTCCAAACCCGAGCAAGCACAGATCAAGGTCCATAACCACGGCCCCGTCGATGAGACTCAAGTCCCCGACCCGTCGCAGGAGAGACTGGTTCAAGGTGCGCAGGAAGTTCAACGCCTCATACCGCTCGCGCAGGGCGATGATCGAAGCGGTATTGCGTCCCGCGACCAAGTCGTCATAGTTTCGTACGGCTTCATAAGTACCGACTTCAAAATCGTGGACGCTGACCTGTAAGAGCTTGGCGCTGTCTTCATCGAAACTGAACCGAAAGCGCACCGATCGCCTCCACGACTGATTTTTCGGCGGCACGAGCACAAGCGTCCCCCCGTGACCATGTCGAATCATTGTGGTACCAACACGGATGAGTTTGTCAGGAACGATAATTTTGTCAGAAACATGGGGGCGAAATTTCTGAAAATTATCTTTTCCCAAGGCGTTGGCTATCAGATGTTCCAGAGAAGCCTCATCTGCTGCAACAGGAATGGACACAGTTCCTTTATGCAATAGTGCCAGCACCCTGCTCGAGCGTGAAACCAAAAGTGTTCCGTTGCCCGCAATACGTAATCGAAGCAAGCCGTCGGGCTCGACATCAAGCACCCCCCAGATGGCTGGGCCCTCCGAACCGACATGCACGGCCAATGGGGTTCGCGGGGAGGCTGTAAGCAAAGCCACAAGATTCGGTATGGTAACCGGTACGGAATTGGTAAAGGCTTTCGCTAACAGCGTTGAAGCTGGCGAACAGAGGCTGAGGGTCCCGCGCACCTCCCGTCGCTCCTCCATCTCCAGGCTGGCCCAGAAGCAAGCCGTGCACAACATGGTAAGCTGGTCAGCATCGCGCAGGAGATCCGTAGCCCCATTGTTTGCGTCCATGGCGCTGGCATCCATATTGTCTGAAGCTTGTATGGCAGCTACGAACTGCGAGATTACGTTATTCATAGTGGATATGCCATTTTCGTCACTTGTATTGACTTTAATGAGTCTTGGGTCTCTCCGATAACCACATGAAGAGCATGCAATTCCACTGACTGAAATCTTTCATTTGACAATTTTCCACGCATCACAACTTCCTGTCGTAGATTTTCGTTGCGACTGTGCGAGCCGAGTGGTGTTTGATCCGTCAACTCAGGCATCTACTTGTCTTTTTTTTAGCATTTGCCAACAAGAACAAGCTTTTTGCGTCTCAATACCCCAATATCCAAATGAAGCTACTTCAAAAATATTTTTATCTGACCGTCAGAATATCTTTACTCCTTTCCATTTTCATTCAATATTTTCGCATACACCTAACAATTATCATTAAAAATGTATCATGCCTTTATTTAAACTAGCTTAAATCTAATATTAAACTAGTTATGCTGCAAATATTTCAATAATTATCATTTTTATAATACTTATTATTATGGTATTATGGTAAATCTAGTATGATATACAATTATACTATCCACAATATAAAACATTCCATTAATTCACCCAGAATTATCTAAACAGATAGTCTGTTGCCATACACCATTTTTGCTTGAAGAAGATATATATGAACGGTGTATGATCGATCTTCGAGATTCATTCATTAGCGAAACATTCGATTTCTCGAAAAATTTGCGCCGCTGTGGAAAAAATCAAGCAGAGACTGCTGCACAATTGGCCAAAATCATGATGGGATTCCAAAGGGCAAAGCCCTTTGGCCGCCGGAGGCAGCCTTTCCTGACCGATTTCGCAGTGGTCTCAAGCAGGGAAAGGCAGCAAGCTCATGGCGGTGAATGAAATCTCGGCTCGACTGATCGGAGATAAAGCTTACGGCAGCGATGGACTTGATCAGCGGTTGCAAGACGATTGGGACCTCGAGATGATCGCGCCGCACCGAGGTGGCCGTACGCGACTGAAGAGCCAAGATGGAAGACCGCTCAGGCGCTATCGGAGACGATGGAAGACCGAACGCCTCTTTGCCTGGTTGCAAAACTTCAGACGCTTGGTGGTGCGATACGAGTATCATTTTGAAAATTTTCTCGCCTGCTTTAACACGGGTGTGCCGTCATCCTGATGAGACATTTTTGGAATGGCTTTTAACCTCATGATTTTACCTTCGAAAGGAGCAGAAACAACGAGTGGAGTTCTTCTTCAGCCAGACCAGACATTGCATCCGACTGGTTCTCAAAAAAAATAGGAGCTATTTTGTTTATTGCGCCGCGACCTTCTTGCGTAAGTTCGACCCAATCAATACGCATGTCTTTAGGTTCAGGGGTCTGTCTTATGAGTCCGTCGCATTCCATAGATGCGAGGACATCGGAAATTGTATCAGGTCCCACGCCGGCCATCTCAGCCAGGCTGCCGACAGGGACCTCTGTGCACTTGCTGGCAAGAATGACCAATATGATGAAATGACCATATGATAGATTTTCCTTGTCCAGTTCTCGCTCGATGCGACGCTGGAGAATTGCACTAGCATGCACAATCTGTATCCAAGTCACGCATGCCTTAACATCCATGTCTGGATAGCATTCTGAGATTTTTAAAAGTATTTCAAAGCTGGGGAGTTCCTTGGGGAACATAGTCATTACACCTCTTGCTTCTCATCTCTTTCAATTCGAAAAATCATTGCATAGAGCGCCGGTGTAAAAAGCAATGTTAAAATGGTCGCAATAAGCAACCCTCCCATGATGGCCACTGCCATCGGACCCCAGAACATGTTCCGAGACAAAGGGATCATGGCCAGCATGGCGGCCATGGCCGTCAGCACGACAGGCCGTGTCCTACGGATGGTGGCTTCGATGACGGCCTCCCATGCGGAGAGCCCTGCCGCTATGTCCTGGGCGATCTGATCGACAAGGATGACACTGTTGCGCATGATCATCCCCGCGAGTGACAGGACCCCAAGCATCGCGACAAATCCGAACGGCTGACCGAAGGCCAGTAGGGCTCCAACCGCGCCGATCAGGCTCAGGGGGGCGGTGGCCACCACGAGGAACAGGCCCTTAAAGCTCTGCAGTTGGAACATGAGGAGCAGGATCATAATGCCGGCCGCCATGGGCAGCAGGACTACGATGGAATGATTGGCCTTTTCGCTCTCCTCCGTAGCCCCGCCCACCTCGATCCGGTATTCCGGGGGCAGCGTCTTCTCTATCGCCCTGACACCGGACAGAAGTTCCCGCGTGACGTCAGGCGCTTGCACCTCCTTGATCACCTCTGATCGAACCGTGATCATCAGGTCCCTGCTCTGTCGCCACAGGATGGGGTCCTCGGAGACGTACTCGATCTTGGCCACCTGGGAGAGCGGGATGGGATGCCCGTTGCGCACGCTGATCGTCAGGTCGGGCAATCGCTCGGGGCGCAGCCGCTCCTCGGGCACGGCCCGGGCCACGACATCGACCAGCTCGATGCCGTCCCGGACCTGGGTGATCGTCACCCCGGAGAGCAGCGACTGGAGCGTTTCGGAGATTTCCTGGGGGGTGAGCCCGAGAACCCTGGCCCGATCCTGGTCCACGACCAGCCGCACGGCCTTGGCTTGCTCGTTCCAGTCGAGGTTGACGCCAACGGTCTTCGGGTTCTCGCGCATGATGTTACGGACCTTGTACGCTACCTCGCGCAGTTGCATGGGATCGGGGCCGATGACCCGAAACTGCACGGGGAAGCCCACTGGCGGCCCCAGAAACAGTGTCGTCACGCGCACCCTGGCCTGGGGGAGCCCCCCCTGCGCGACAAAAGATTCGATCCGCTCCCGCACGCGGTCCCGTGCCGCGGCATCGGCCGTATTGAGCACGGTGACTGCGAAGCTCATGTTGGGCAGATCGGGGGCCATGGGCAAAAACCAACGCGGAGCGCCCGAGCCGATATAACTCGTGTAGATCTTGACCTCTGGGTCGTTTTTCAAGAACGCCTCCATGGTCTCAACGGCCTGCGCGGTGGCCTCGAACGAAGAGCCCCCAGGCATGCGCACCTCGACCAGGAGCTCGGGACGCGTGGAAGCCGGGAAGAACTGCCGGGATACGTATCTGGAGCCGACGATGGCCACGGCAAGAAGCAAGATCGTCACGCCGACGACCAGCTTGCGCTGCTCCACGCACCAGGTGACCAGCCTGCGCAGCCAGCGATAGATGGGGGTTTCGTAGAGGGCATCGGAATTCCCGTGCTTGCCCGCATGGGATTCCGGGAGCAGCTTGAAGCCGAGGTATGGCGTGAACACGAGCGCGACGAACCACGAAGCGACCAAGGCAATGGTCACGACCCAGAAGATGCCGCCCGCGTACTCGCCGGAACCGGACCTGGCAAAGCCAACGGGGAGGAAGCCGGCGCAGGTGACCAACGTCCCGGTGAGCAGGGGTTTGGCCGTGGCGGTCCAGGCGAAGGTGGCCGCCGTGACCCGATCGACTCCCTGCTCCATTTTCACCAGCATCATCTCCACCGAAATGATGGCGGCGTCCACCAGGAGCCCCAGGGCGATGATGAGGGAGCCCAGGGAGATGCGCTCCAGGCTCATGCCGAGCATGCTCATGACCATGGCCACCATGGCCAGCGTGAGCGGCACCGCCAGGCCCACCACCAATCCCGTGCGCCAGCCGAGCGCCAGAAAGCTCACGGCCATCACGATGGCCAGGGCCTCGACGAAAGACTGGATGAACTCATGCACCGACTCGTTGACCACGTGGGACTGGTCCGACACCTTGTCGAGTTCGAGCCCCAGAGGCAGGTTCTCCTTGATGCGTCGCAACGCGTCTTCCAACTGGTGCCCCACTTCCAGGATGTTCGCCCCCTTGGTCATGACCACGCCCAAGGCGATGGCGGGCTTGCCGCGGTGGCGGACGGCGAAGGTGGGTGGGTCCACAGGGCCGCGCCGTAGCGTTGCGATGTCGCCCAAGCGGAACAGCTTGCCGCCGCCCTGGACAGGCACCGCCGCCAGGGCCGCGACGCCCTTGAGGGCACCGTCCACCCGCAGGAAGATCTTTTCCGTGGTCGTCTCCAGGTTCCCGGCGGCGGTCACCGCGTTCTGCTTGGCTATGGAGTCGGCCACCAGATGGGGATCAAGGCCCAAGGTCGCCAGCTTGGTGTGGCTCAGCTCCACGTAGATGCACTCGGTCTGCTCGCCGTAGAAGCGCACCTTGGTTACGCTCGGAACGCGCAGCAGCGCCTGGCGTATGGCTTCGGCCTGGTCCTTGAGTTCGCGCATGGTGTAGCCCTCGCCTGTAAGCAGGTACAGGAAGGAATCCACGTCGCCGAATTCGTCGTTAAAAAACGGGCCGATCACGCCTTGAGGAAGACTCTGCCGGATGTCGCCCACGCGCTTGCGGGCCTGGTACCAGCATTCCCGGACCTGGGACGCCGGCGTCGAATCGAGGAGGTGGAGCTCCAAGACCGCGTTGCCCGGTCGGGAGTACGTCTTCACCTTGTCGAAGTAGGGCACTTCCTGCAGCTTTTTCTCGATGGGGTCGGCCACCAGGCGCTGCACCTCGTCCGCCGTAGCCCCGGGCCACTCGGCAGCCACAATCATGACTTTGATCGTGAACTCAGGGTCCTCGGCCCTGCCCAGGTGCGTGTACGACCACGTGCCGTAGAGGGACACGAGCAGGATGAGAAACAGGGTCAAGGCGCGGTGGCTGACGGCCCACGCGGAGAGATTGAGTCCTTTCATCTTGCCGCCTGCTGTGATGTGGAGGCCAGCCGAACGGTTATGCCCTCATCGAGTTTCTGGACACCGGAAGTGACGATGATATCGCCGTCGGCAAGCTGGCCATGCACGTAGGCGTCCTGCTCCGTGTAACGGTCCACCCTGACCGGCCGAAAGGTCAGTTGCCCGGTTGGCACATTCACGAGCCAGACGCCTGGGCCATTCCCCTGGTCCAGGAGAGCGCTGGTCGGGATGCGGACGCTCGGCGTGTCGGCGGTCTCGGAGAGATGGAGGATGGCTGTCATACCCAAGCGCACGGCGGCGTCAGCGTCGGGCAGCGAATACCGCACGGGATAGGTTCTGGTGGCCGGATCGGCCGACGGGGATGTTTCACGCAACACGGCCTGGTAACGGGCGTCGCGGTTCGCCCAGAGCGACATTTCCGCCTTGATTTGCTTGATGTCCTGGAGGCGTCTTTCGGGAATGTCGGCCAGGACCTCCAAGGCTCCTTTTTGGGCCACAGTGACGACGCTCTGGCCCTGGGAGACGACCTGACCGGCCTCGGCGCTCGTCTTGGTGACCACGCCGTCGGTACTGGAAAGCAGTTTGGCGTACTCGAGCTGGCTTATGGCCAGCTTGAGAGCGCGATCGGCCCGCTCCGCACGCGCCCTGGCTTCATCGGCCGCCAAGTGCTTCAGGTCGTATTCTGACTGGCTTACGACTTGTTTGGAGAGCAAAATGGCATAGCGTTTTTCGTCGCTGGTGCCCTGCTCTCTGTTGGAATGCGCGGCTTTGAGTTCCGCCTGAGTACTTTCCATGGAGAGGCGGAGGTCTTTTTCGTCCAGGGTCGCCAGCACTTGGCCTTCCCGGACATGATCCCCCACATCCACCAGGCGTTTCTCTATCCGCCCTCCAACCCGGAAGGATTCCTGCACTTCGTGCCGGGCCACGATGACACCGGAGTACTGCCGTTGTTGCGACTCCGTGTCCAAGCCGATCCTCATGGTTTTAACAACAGGATGGAATTGTTGCTGATGCGCCTCACGCTGACACCCGGCTACAAATAAAAATGATAAGCTGACAAGCAGCACGGCAAGGGGCAGCATATGCCGAGCGATACCATTCAAACGATCGAGTTGACATGTCATGGCTCTTATCATTTGTATCATATTTTTTATCCAATCTATTTGCCTATGATGGACAGTACAGCTTTAAGACCAGCGATGGAGAAGCTGTAAATGTGTTCAGCCAGGCGTCCCACGTCTCGAGGCAAATACTTTTTGCCTGTATAAAGCTGTGTAATAAAAAATTTGTTCTGTGCGTGAAAAAACTGCTGTCCAACAATGGATTCGATGCACAGCTGAACAGTTTCCGCATCTGCCTGGCCAAGAATCTCCTGGATGATGGACTCCAGGATGTCCTTGATCGGACGGATAAAACGTTCTATCGGAACCGTAATGGCGGGACTCGCGTTCCCAAGTCCCAGCCAGATAAGCTCGCTTCGACGAGCGTATTCGGGATCTTCCGGGAAGAGCAGCCGGAACAAGTTACGGATAAATCGGCGCAATCGTTCCTCTGGGAAAGAGGCTTCGTCGAGACCCTTGGCTATAAGGGTAGCGCTTATCGAAGGATGACGTGATGCGTTCGAGCGCGGCTGCATATAAGGAATCCTTGGAACCAAAGTGGTAGTTTACGGCCGCCAAGTTGGCCTCAGCTCGGGCACAGATGCCTCGGATTGTAGCCGTAGCGTAGCCTTTTTCCAAAAAGACCTCGATGGCGGCCTCTACGATACGAGTCTTGGTGTCATTGTGATCCATGGCAGCTTCGCATTCAAACCATATTTAAAACGTTGTTTTAATCTTGGTTTGAAATCTGTCAAGGATTTTTCAGGGGACGAGGTCGTGTTTTCGGCAGGGAGAGGGCTTCACTCTTTCGAAATAGACAACAGAAATGGCAATATACTAAAATTGCTAACTAAAAGCAGATTCAAACTTGGTGACAAAAACAAAAGTCCGTATCAGGGGTACCAAGACATGGATGGAAAAGCTAAAAAAGGGCGCGGCAACGGTCGCGGCAGGGGCCAACCTTTCGGGTGGCCCCCCGCACAGCTCCCCGCGAGTGGAACCATCGCACGGGCCTCCTCCCTCGGGTGTTTGGCGTAAAAGCGCTGGTTGGATGAGGATGCATGACTTCGAACGGGAAGGGGAATCCAGGCCTTGACGATCGGACTGGAGGTCTGCCCGTTGCTGCGACGTTTCTGGCCCCGGCGACGAATCGCTCCACCCAAGCCGTCGCATAACGCCGTAACCACGTTTTTCAGGTTCGAGTCAGCTACCCCCGGCAAAGCCGGGGGCTTGTAATGTGTGAGCCGCTCAAAGCGGCTTAATATAGGGGCCGCCTAAAGGCGGCTATTCCGTTACCAGCTTTAGCTGCTCAAGCCGCTGTTCTTCCTGCTCCTGCCGGCGGATGTATTCTCGGATCACCTTTTCGTCACGACCAACGGTCGAAACAAAATAACCGCGCGCCCAAAAGTTTTGTCCAGAGAAATTGCGCGCCCTTCCCTGAACTTCACGGGCAATATGAATCGCACTTTTCCCTTTTATGAACCCGACCACTTGGGCAACTGCATATTTGGGAGGAAAGCAATATACATATGAACATGGTCTTTGCACAAATGTCCTTCCAAAATGCTGCTCTCACGCTGCCGAGCCAAAACGTGAAACATTTCGCCCAAGCACCCACGAATTTTACCAAATAGCACTTTTCGACGACACTTCGGTATCCACACAATGTGATACTTGCAGTCCCACGTTGTATGGCATAGACTTGATGTACACTTCATCGAAAGCCTCTCCATCGCTCGCTTTGAGCTGCTCACGGATGGAGAGGCTTTCTTCTACTCCCGCATAAGTCAAACTTTTGAGGTCCCCCGGCAAAGCCGGGGGGTTTCCCATTGGACTAATTAGCGCATTTGCGCACGGCTTCGAGGCCAGCTAGAGAGAAAATATAGACATGCGCAGCGAGTCGCGCAACATCAGTGGGCGTATACATCTTATCAGGATACAGATGAGTAATCAAAGCTCTGTTCTGAGCGTGAAATAGTTGCTGTCCAAAGATGGACTCGACACACAACCGGAGAGCTTCCGCGTCTACGGGGCCAAGAATCTCCTGGATGATGGACTCCAGGATGTCCTTGATCGGACGGATAAAACGTTCTATCGGAACCGTAATGGCGGGACTCGCGTTCCCAAGTCCCAGCCAGATAAGCTCGCTTCGACGAGCGTATTCGGGATCTTCCGGGAAGAGCAGCCGGAACAAGTTACGGATAAATCGGCGCAATCGCTCTTCTGGGGAAGAGGCTTCGGCGAGCCCCTCAGCTATAGGGTAGCTCGCATCGCAGGATGCCATGATGCGTTCGAGCGCGGCTGCGTATAAGGAATCCTTGGAACCAAAGTGGTAGTTTACGGCCGCCAAGTTGGCCTCAGCTTGGGCACAGATGCCTCGGATTGTAGCCGTAGCGTAGCCTTTTTCCAAAAAGACCTTGATGGCGGCTTCTATGATACGGGTCCTGGTGTCGTTGTAGTCCATTGTAATCTCGTTTAAATTTCTATTTCAAACGTTGTTTAAATAATAATCTAAAATATGTCAAGGGAATAACAAGGCAAAGGGAGTACAGTAACCCATTCCCATCGAATGCCTCGGACCTGCCCCCCCCCCTGGGCTGTCGCGTTGGCAGTCGCGCCACAGCCGCTTTGGCTGTCCTTTGGCAGTATGTTGGCTGATGCGCCACAGCTCTAGTGGTCACTGTTAGCAGGCGCCAACAGAAGCTGTGTGGCTCCCCGCCACGGTTTCTAAAAAGTTTAATAATTTCAATATGGTTTTGGCATGGCATTCATGCGTGCTGACGACTATTCAATAATCATATCAGATGCTTGAAAAACCATCTTTTCGGACACTTGATACTCTATTCAAGCGGTCCTTCGGCGCCCCCCGACCTCTTGACAGAAATTCCAACGATCCCCTTTCCTTTTTTTGGGGAGCTGTCAGGACGCGGCGTCTCGAAGGTCCGAAATCCGGTTGCCTACCGCTGCCCTGGCTCCATTAGCTGAGCACCCAGTGGACTCATTGGGGCGGTCGCCAACACCCCGTGACAGCAATAGCGGCTTTGAGACCTTCATGGGCATCGGAGACGATAAGTTTCACGCCGGTGAGCTCTCGACGAAGAAGGCCTTTGAGGAAAAAAGACCAGAACGGTTCCTGGATTACTCCAGTCCGCGCAACACTCGGTTCCGGCTGTCAGCACACTTGGCCGGACGGGCTTGAGTACCCGTAGGGTTCCAAAGAAGGTTTCAGCATTCCATACATTCTCCTTCTCCAGGCTTTGCCTGGCGCACCAGGAAGCAGCATCGTTTTGAGCAGCAGTAAGCACGACGCCGTTTAATGCGTTACAAAGAGCTAATTATCTTAGCGTGTTACGACATCAGGATCAAAAAGTAAAACCTTTTTTACCTAATAGCCTGACATTATGGACAAAATTTGTTAAAATGTAACATTGACTTATCGTTTTTTTTTACCAATAGCTTGTGGAGTGGTCTGACGATATCTGGATTTGATTCACACAGAGCCAATCCAAGTTCGAGAAGTACTCGGATGATATCTGACTCTGTTGTTTTTCCTCTGCTAGCGACACATCGTAATCGATCTTTGGTCAGCGCACTAACTTTACAATTCACCAAATCATTTAGCATAGATACCCCCATAAACAACATGAAGCTAAACCACCCCACAAACTCTATTGATACCACTAACGCAATAACCCCAATTAGCGCGATACTATTTATACCCTCGAAAAACGTGTCTAAGATTAATTCATATACAAAGAGACTAATCGACATTATGAGTGTCCACGACATTCCCAATACAAAACCAATTATTACGAGTAACAATACATGTTTTGACATTTCATCAATAAATCAGTTCAAGATATTAATTTTTGGATGGGGAGCTGAAGGGAAACCTCCATGGAGAAAAATACTAGGAAAATTATCTTTTGCTTCAATAAATCATTTTTTTGGGTTTGATCTTAATGAAAAAACAGTACTTGGCGATAGCTATTTTTTAATATCACCAGAACTTGCAAGAACATATTGGGGGAAAAAAGTTCAACGTGGACAACAAATACTATATGCAGATGGATATTACCTTCGCTGCACAGCACCCTATGGACTAGAAAAAGAACAAATAGTTTCGCCACAAGACAAAAAATCTCGCAGAAAATTAGTCCCTGGAGATTTAGAAAAAGTCGAAATTGTAAGACTCATATTTAATCTGTATGTAAATCATGACTACACAGTTGCTAAAATTTGCAATCTGCTATCATCACAACAAGTAGAATCTCCAGGAACTTCGAAACATTGGACATGGTCTAATGTGAAGAAATTACTAGAAAACTATGCATACATTGGCGCAAATCAATTTTTACAAAACATTCAACTTGATGCCTTTCAAGGTATTGTTGATAAATTTACTTTTTTCTCAGCCCAGGCCAAGCTGCATCAAGAATACCCGCACAGACACTTATACTTAAAAGATAATTATAAATGAGCAACAATACAAAATCAAACAGTAGCGGCAAGCTAAAAGCTGCCCAATACGTCAGGATGTCAACAGAGCATCAACAGTACTCTACAGAAAATCAAAGAGATACAATCCGTGACTACGCGCTTGCAAACGGAATGGATATAATTTGTACATATTCTGATGAAGGCAAAAGTGGCCTAACCATTGAAAGCAGAGATGGACTCAAGCGTTTAATACGTGATGTTCAAAGTAAAATGGCCAAGTTCTCTGTTATACTTGTATATGATATTAGCCGATGGGGTAGATTTCAAAATCCTGACCAAGCCGCCTTTTTAGAGTACAGTTGCAAGCAAGAAGGGATAACCGTACATTATTGTGCTGAAATATTCCAAAATGATGGGAGCATGTTTTCTTCCATCGTAAAAACTGTCAAACGAGCGATGGCGGGTGAATACAGTCGAGAGTTATCCGCAAAAGTTTTTAAAGGCCAGTGCAAATTAATTGAACTCGGCTTTCGACAAGGCGGTCCTGCTGGATATGGTTTACAGCGCATGAGAATTGACCAAAATGGAAATCACATAGACATTTTAAGAAACGGAGAATATAAAAGCTTACAAACCGACAGAGTCATACTTGTACCTGGCCCAGAACAAGAAGTGCTAGTTGTAAACAAAATCTACTCTATGTTTGTCTATGAAAATAAAAATGAAAATGAAATTTCAGAAATATTAAATACAGCCAACGTAGATTCAGAAAAAGAACGTCCGTGGACAAAAGGAGCCGTTCATCAAATTCTTACAAATGAAAAATACATTGGGAACAATGTATTTAACAGAACCTCATTTAAATTAAAGCAAAAACGAGTAAAAAATCCACCAGACACTTGGATTCGCAACAATAAAGCGTTTACTCCGATTGTTACTGAAGAATTATTCAGCGCAGCCCAAACTATCATTTTAAATCGAAGTAAAAAGCTTACTAATGACGAAATTTTAGACATGTTAAGAACTCTTTTCAACACTCATGGAAAGATTTCTGGGATACTAATTGACGAAACAGACTCTATGCCCTCAAGTTCTGTTTATAGAACAAGATTCGGCAGTCTATTGCGAGCATATAAATTAATTGGCTACACCCCAGAAAGAAACTACAAGTTCATTGAAGACAACAAAATAATCAGGACGATACATAGAGATTTATATGAAAAAATTATTTTACGCATACACAATTTTAATGTCGAAACAGAATCAAACAACGATGACCAAATCATAGTAAACAGTGAGATTTGTCTTTGCATTATTCTTGCCAGATGCAGAGTCCTCACGTCTGGAACTCTTCGCTGGCTTATCAAGTTCGAGCACAATAACAATTCAGATATTATACTTTGCGCTCGGCTCGATGAAACAAATTCTTCAATTCTTGACTATTATATTTTCCCGACTTTAGACTTAACAACACCAAATTTAAAGCTATCAATCGACAACCAATTCAGCCTTGATGTTTATAGACATGCATCAATAGAATACTTGTTGAGCATGTTCAAACGATCAAAAATATTGAGCACCGCATGAACACATCTTCGGCCTCTACTGTTGAAATCATACCCATAGATAACATTCATATTTTAAATTCAAGAATACGCGATAGAAAAAAATTCTCTGAGATTACAAGCAATATAGCTTCTCTTGGCCTCAAAAAACCGATTACAGTTCGAAAACTAAGCCACGCAAATAGTAAATTTAAATATGACTTAGTGTGCGGACAGGGAAGGCTAGAGGCTTATCTTGCTTTAGGACAAACTGAAATCCCTGCTATTATAATCGATGCGACAAAAGAAGATTGCTTTTTAATGAGTCTCATCGAGAACTTGGCGCGCAGACACCAAACATCATTAGAACTTGTTCACGAAATAAAAATACTCGAAGAACGAGGCTACACTTCGACCGAAATAGCTGCCAAAATCGATATGCACGTTGAGTATGTCAAAGGAATATTACGCCTTTTAAACAAAGGCGAGGAAAAATTAATAGATGCTGTCGAGAAAGAAAAAATTCCTATTAGTGTGGCCGTCCAAATAGCTGTTTCTACTGAAAAAGATGTTCAATCCTATTTGCTCGAAGCATATGAAGACAAATCGTTAAGAGGAAAAGCACTAATCACCGCTCGAAAGATTATCGAGAACAGGCGTTTAAACGGAAAATCACTATACAGCCCATCAAAAAATGACCTAACAAAGAAGAAAGATAGCAATACTATAATGAAGGCATATCACCAGGAGGCTGAGAAACAAAAAACGCTCATAAAAAAAGCAAAAATATGCGAAATGAAACTACTGTTCATTGTTTCATCTTTAAAAAAGCTTTTCCTAGAGAACAACTTCGCGACTATACTACACGAGGAGGGGCTGGACACTATCCCCCAAAACTTATTAACTATTCTCGACCTTGAGGACTCATGAAAACTGTCAAAATGGCCTTTCTTAAAGCTGGCAAAGTACTCCCCATACAGGACATTTATTCTTTACGACAAATCAAGGCAGGATTAAAAAAATCAAGGAAATATCACCGAATACTGGCTTCAATTAAAGAAGTTGGAGTGATTGAACCTTTAATCGTTTATCCAGACAAAAACTGCGATGACAAATACTATCTTCTAGATGGTCATATGCGATTAGAAGCTCTAAAAGACACAGGGGCAACAGAAGTTTCATGTCTTGTTTCCACAGATGACGAGGCTTTTACTTATAATCATAAAGTCAATCGGCTCTCCCCGATCCAAGAACATTTCATGATTCTAAAAGCTCTTGAAAACGGTGTATCCGAAGAAAGAATAGCTACTGCATTAAACATAGATATTGTTAAAATAAAACAAAAACGCAACCTCTTGACCGGAATCTGCCAAGAAGCTGTCGACCTCCTAAAAGACAAACAAGTTTCAAGACAATCGTTCCAAATATTAAAAAAAATGAAACCAATGCGCCAAATTGAGGTTGCAGAATTAATGAGAACAAGCAACAATTACTCTTTTAGCTATGCCCAAGTCCTTCTTATCTCTAGCCATAAAAAACAGCTTCACAATCAGTATCCATCGAAAAAGCAAAATGATATTTCAATCACAGACATAAAAAGAATAGAAAAAGAAATGGAAACAATTGAGGCAGACTTTAAAACTGTCCAAACCGCATACGGACACAATGTTTTAAATCTAACCCTATCCCGCAGTTACTTACAAAAAATTCTTAAAAACAATCACATACTTATGTATTTAAAAGAAAACCACCAGAACATCTTAGAAGGTTTCCAAGAAATAATCGAATCCACGTCTCTTGAAAACTAAAGATATTATCTTTTAACACAACGACAATAAAGACCCACATCACCACTCTTCACAGGACGACGTGGGCCATTTTGCAACTATTTCATAAAAATCCAGTTAGTTAGCTACTTCTTTTACCGCCGTCGGCCTTTTGCATCAACTCGATTAATGCCATGCTGTCCTCGGCCATCGTGGTCTCCTTTGGTTGCAGGTGCGGCTTCGCAACTTCACCTTACAGCCAATTGACCTGATGGCCACCTCGCCCATCCCGTTCAGGCTGGAGCTACCTCCCCGGCCTGGACGACTCCAGAATTTACACCACCTCCGTGGACTCTACCCTCACGGATGGAGAGGCTTTCTTCTACTCCCGCATAAGTCAAACTTTTGAGGTCCCCCGGCAAAGCCGGGGGTTTCCCATTGGACTAACTTGAAATATCCATTTTTAAAACAACACAATCTGCCAACAGTCACATCCACTGGTCGAATTGTGGACTTTGGGCCGAGGCTGCCCTTACTTGCGATTTCGGGGCATGGGGCCCGGAGATTTCCCGGGCCGGCAGAAAACTCCCAGGAAAGGGCCGTAGGGCGCGATCCCAGGGGTGTCCGGGGATCAAGGGGCAAGGGCAACGAGCACCCCCACCAAGACGATCAAGAACAGATCAATTAACAGCCAAAGCTCATTCACATAAATCTCTTTTCATTTGACAGGAAATCACCTTAAAGCTATCTGCCGATTAATTCATTCAGACACAAAGGAGCTAATCATGGTCGATAAAGAAATCTGGGCAGAAGCTTTGAACTTGGCAAAAGACCAGCTTCGGCATGGAAAGGTCCACTTCAGTGAACTCGAAGTAGTCACGAAGAGCATTTACGAGAAACTGATTTCTCTGAGCTGCGGTCCTGTAATTTATATAGAACCTGAACCGATGAATCAAATTGAAGCTCCTCAGCATGTGAAGACCAGAAAAGGTGTCAAATGTGCTGTATGCGGTAAGGAATTTAAAGTTTTAGGTACAAAGCATCTTGAGTCTCATGGTCTGACTCGTAAAGAGTACATGGAGAAATTCGGCGTTTCCAAAAAAGACATGTCCATCAAGATTGCTAGGAAAACACTTACTGGCGAAGACAATCCTCTCAAGCAGATACAGATGATCATGAAGGAATTTGGAATTAAGCGTGGCGAGGTCACTCAGTTTGTTATGGACAAAGGATATGGCGGTCTGAAGGAACTTACGGCGGAGGTCAAGGAAAAGAATATTGGCCTTCTTGAGCTGTTAAAATCTAGTGCCGAAGCTCAAGAGGCCAAGGACAATAAGAAATAGTTAAGGCTCAAAACAAAAAGCCCACGTCTGTCCATGCTATAATGGTTGGCGTGGGCTTTAAGCATGTGTGTGTGATTCTGGAGCGGAGCGACCCGTAGTTTGTTGCCGACGTCGAGTTGGACAAAGTTGGAGGCCGAGTGGACGTCCATGTTGAGCATACTATCGGCATCCGCTGGCGCTGTCCGACCTGTGGCCGCGAACTGGCTTGTCGTGATCATGCCGAGCTTCGGATATGGCGCCACCTCTACCCGTGGCGTACCCGGAACATGCTTCAGCTTCAGGTTAAAGTACCTTTGGCCGAGGCCAAAGGGCGTTTTACTTTGCTCATGGAACGCTTGATCATCCACAGCGGCGTAAATGTCGAAACGAGAGAGCATGGCCCCCGGTTACATGCGGGAGGGAAATCATGGGAAGTGCATGGATGTGGATTGGGTTCAATGTGTTGGTGTTGGCCTTACTGGCTTTGGACCTGGGTGTCCTGCACCGCCATGGACGAGAGATCGGCGTACGCGAAGCGCTGTTACTGAGCCTCGGCTATGTCCTTTTGGCCTTGGTTTTCGGCGCGGCTATCCATTACGTGCTTGGCCCCCAAGCTGCGACAGAGTACCTGACCGGCTATCTGATCGAAAAAAGTCTCTCCATTGACAACATCTTCGTCTTCGTTCTCGTCTTCCTGCACTTTTCCGTTCCCAGAGACTACCAGCACAAGGTTCTCTTCTGGGGTATTCTTGGCGCACTGATTATGCGTGCCGCGCTTATCCTGGCCGGGGCAGCGATTCTTGAAGCCTTCCACGGACTCATCTACGTCTTTGGGGCGTTCCTCGTCTTCACAGGAATTAAGATGCTGGTTACGGTTGGACAAGAGCCGAACCTGGATGAGAACCGCATCAATCGTTTCATGCGTCGCCACTTTTGGGTGACAGAAAGCTTCGAGGGTGGCAAATTTTTCGTTCGACGCAATGGCTTACTCTGCATTACGCCGCTCCTCATCGTCCTGGTACTTATCGAAGTCACAGATGTAATCTTCGCTTTGGATTCCATTCCGGCAATTTTTGCCATCACCACCGACCCCTTCATCGTTTATACGTCAAATGTCTTCGCCATCCTCGGCCTCAGGGCGCTTTACTTTGCTCTCGTGGGTATCATCCACCGTTTCCATTATCTCAAATACGGTTTGTCTCTTGTACTTGTGGTCGTGGGGGGTTAAAATGATCGTTAACGCTTGGTTCGGCGAAAAATTTGTATCCACAGAACTAGTGTAGCGTTCTCGTAATAATATTGAATTAAGCGGTCAAAGGCTTTCCTTCATAGGTCCATTTGAACGGATGAGCGCGTTCGTTATAGTGCCGAATGTAGGTCATAATCTGAGAGACAAGAGCTTGTCTTGATTTCCAAACTCCACCTTTAAGGACATCTCGGGTAAATATGTTGAACCATATTTCGATTTGGTTCAACCACGAAGAATACGTCGGGGTGAAGTGTAGGTGCAAACGACGACGTTTTTCGATCCAAGCAAGAACATCTTTGTGTTTGTGGGAACTCAAATTATCAGCAATCACGTGCAGGTCTTTGCCGGGGTTTGACCGATAGAGGTGCTTGAGGAAGTTTAAAAAATTTGTGTGCTTCGTGCTATCGACACAGCGACCTTCTATCGTACCTTCGTGCACAGCAAACGCTGCGAGCAGACAAGTTGTGCCGTTGCGTTTATAGGTTGCCGTAATTCGTTTCGGTTTACCAGGGCGCATAGGCAAAAGTGGCTGTGTTCTATCGAGCGCTTGGATTTGAGATTTCTCATCGACGCATAACACGATGGCGTTGACAGGAGGATTCATGTACAGTCCAATAATCGTGGCCTGCTTAGATGCGAACTCGGGGTCCGGGCTTTTCCCACACCAGTGTTCAACTTTATGAGGCTTCAAGTCGCCTGCATTGAGAATTCCATGGATGGCCGACACAGAATGTCCTGCCACTTCGGCAAGCTTGCGCATGCTCCAACGACTACTGCCGTCAATCGGCGTTGTGCAGGCAAGAGCCATGATCTCAAGACGCTCCTCTTGCGATATACTTTGAGGTCTGCCACGCCCAGATTTGTCGGAAAGCCCTTCGAATCGTTCTGCGGCGAAACGTTTTCGCCACTTCAGGCAGGCGTTGACGCTCAGTCCTGTACGACTGGATATCTCATCCAACGTCAACCCTTCAGCAGCGGCAAGCACGACTTGCGCCCGGACGGCCATGCGCTGCTGCGTTGTACCGGACGCCACCCAAAGCTTCAAAGTGGACGCCTCTTCCTCAGTCAATTCGAGTCGTTTGGCAGGTGCTCCCATCCCAGTCCTCCTGGGATCAAATATATCAACTTTAATTCAAGAACGCAACACTAGCTTTGTTTATCACGTCAGCGATCATCGGTGGTTCCATGTTGTTTTCATTGCTGCGAACACGTAAAACGCCCATTGAAGAAACCCTCAAAGAAGCGACCCGTTGGTGGGTGCCGGGCAGCCCTCCAAAAGTTGAAGCGGACAAGCAGATCAGAAACGACAAGAAACATGGCTAGATGAGGTTCCAAAAAAACGTGATCGTTGGGGAGCTGGCTGTCAGGCTCATCGGCAATGAGAGACTAACCCTTTTTAAGCGATGAGGATTGGGAACGAATTCACGCTGTTCTTCCCAAAGGGAATGGTCGTGGCTGGCCACGCCGCGATGACCGCCAGGTGCTGGAGGGAAGCCTATGATTTTTGCGCTCCGAAGCCCGATAGCGCTAGTCGGTAGGGAAGGTGGGCTTCTGGAGTGGGAGTTCACCTTCCCCAACCCTTCTTTCTCCAGGGTTACCAGCTATTGACATAAGGATGTTTCACTGAACTCAGTAACATTTTAAAGTAGCTGTTTATTTGTTGGAGATAGATTCCTTCGGGAATCAGGTTTCGGTCGAGTAATTTTTGCGTTTCCGGGGAGATGCCGCCGTTTGTGACCACCTCGGCTCCCGACTTTTCCAGCAGCCCCAGATAGTCTGCGATGATTGGCTGCAATTCGGCTGCTGGATTGACCAGGAGCGGCCCCTGGGGAGCATAGATTTCCCCGATGACTTCCGTAAGGTTGTTGCGGGCTAGGCGCTGTATCCAGTGGCTGAGCACTTGGAAATGCCCTCTCTGCCCCAGACCGCCGTTGGCGATAGCTACTAGTTTGGCACGATAGAAGGAAGACTCCGCTCCTGGTGCTTTCTTCGGATGGCGCGTTTCACCTGTCTGGTCGACCAACATGAATGGATTGGCGAAAACCAGCAGCCGCTCGACAAAAACTTTCAGCATACTGGATACATTGGCGTACTTGAGCGGTGTGGCCCAGACGACCACATCGACACCTTCGGTTTGGGAGAGAATCTCCGCCATGTCGTCATCGTCAATGATGCATTTTCCCGGAGTCTTGAACCAGCATGCCATGCACCCCCGGCAATGCCTGATGTCTTTTTCCGCCAGAAAAACCGTTACGGTCTCAGCGCCAGCCCGCTCTGCTCCTTGCAAAAATGAACGAACCATCAAGTGGGTAATGCTCTCTCGTCCCTTCGGGCTGCCATTGATTGCGGCAATTTTCATGGTGTCCTCCTTGCCTTCTCCAAAGCGTGTGAACAGGATTCAGCCCAAGTACACCATCAGATAGGTATTTCACCTGTCAGAACTGACAGGCAAAACGATCGGAAAGAGGATCAGGAAATGTCGACCAAACCGGAGTGGATCGCTACCGCCACGGCCTGCGCGCGGTTCACCACTTGAAGCTTCCGTAAAATGTTGGCTACATGAAAGTTGACGGTTCTCTCGCTGATTTTCAGGATGACGGAGATTTCCCAGGAAGTCTTTCCCGCTTTCAACCAATCGAGCACTTCCTTCTCCCTGGCGGAGAGGACAACATCCCCTTTCCCATGGAATTTATCCCTAGTGATGTCGGATAACACCATGTGCAGGTGAGGTATCAGGACCTCCAGTATCGCCTTATGCCGATCGGAACACGTAATGGACGAACCGGAAAAACAGAACATACTACCTCGACTTCCCACCATCCCGGATATGCCGTGGGTACAGCATTCCCGCAGCCCAAAATCAAAGCCGAGTGACGTAATCTCCTCTCTGCGAAAAAGGTTCTTTCTGGCCAGGGGCCAGACCTGAACCCTAAAGGATCGGAAGTTTTCCAGGACGACACGGTCTCTCTGAGGATAGTTTTTCGCCAGATACTCCGAGAGCCATCCATCGGGAAAGCTGACATTAACATGACTTGCCAATAAGAGCCCATGAGGCCTGTCAAGTTCACCCAGTGCGGTAATGGCGTAATCAAAGGGAAAGATTTCCTGAATTTTCGGAAACAGCGCCCTGAAATCCTCTTTACTCTTACAAGCGAGGCACATGTTGATCAATTCGATCAATGCGAGCGCATCGCCGCCCGTGATTCGGGCACGCACGCTATTGGAAGCATGTGGGGACATTTTCCATCCGCCTCCTGTGGCAGGCAGCGGAATCAATTCATACCCGTTACCGATGACAACAAGCCGGTCGCTGCCCTGATCTATCAAGGGGACATGAACCCGTCCAGCCTGCACTTAAAAGGCGTCCGCAGGAACACAACGAAGAAGCGGTGCCCCGGCAATCCCTCCGTCTGCCTTACTAACGTCGCAGCATATGAAAATCGTGATTCAGTTAGGGCTCTGATTTCACACTGGGACAGAAGAGTATAGACGTATCATCCTGTCTTTATATTAAAATTCAGTGAGTTATTTGCCAAATTAGATTTCGACTTGCTCTCACACACCTCTTTTGATATCAGATTAATCGATCAATTATGCTAGGAGATATCGAAAATGCAAATACTTATCGTTCTTTCGAGTAGCTGCCCGGAAATCAAGTGGAATGCCGTTCGATTCGGCAATTTCCTGTTAAACGCCGACGAAGAAGTCACTATTTTCCTGAACGGACCAGGAGTTGCCCTCTATGATGGAGACTCTGCGCAATTTCCAATCGCTGAAGAAGCAAAGTTATTTGCTCTAAGCGATGGTATGCTAGCAGCTTGAGGGAAATGTATGATCATCCACGGTGTGGATGAAAGTGAATACGTCAAGCGATCAAACATGAAGGCTCTTTACGAGCTAGTCAAAATCGCAGACAAAATCATCAGCTATTAAGAATAGCAAAAAAAAACAGGCCTATGTTATCACTTTTAGCAGCATAGGCCTTTTTTATTAATAGCACCAGGCTCCCCGCCTCTTTACCTAAGTCCTTTCTCCAATAGACCCTGAATTGACTCGAGCCTGTCCAATCTACCTGGACCACCTCAATCCTTCGTTTGGGGCCTCGTGGTGGCGTGTCCCTCAAAAGGGTATCTGGTCGACGCTGTCTAACGAATGCCTTCCAAGGCGGGCATTGTTTCCACCTGGAACGATTGAAACATGACGGCCATTTTTCGCTGATCGTGCGGTAGTGCGGGGTGCATCTTGTCGCCAAGCCAAGTCGCGTACCGAAGCTCCACGGTGTTGCGTCCTGGTTTGGCCTTGAGGGCGACGTCATGGCGGGACAGGTCAGTGGCTGTCCCGACGTAGGCGATATCGTTCCATCGTGCGAGCTCCTTACCATTGGCGACCACCAGCAATGTTTGATCCGGAGTGGCGCTCAGACATTGCACGGCGACATGTATACGGGCATGACGAGGGGCGAAGACGGTTACCACCGTACTCGGCCCAATTCCCCAGCGGAAACGTCGCTCGGCATTTTCCTCTGTCCCCCATAAGCCTGTGACAGTGACGTCCGCATCGGCGTCGTTGCCGACAAGATCACGAGAGATCGCCGCCAATCGCTGTGTTTTCCCCACATTTTCAACCACCAAGTCGAGCTGTTCGCGAAGCTTTTCTATGTCGACGACCTGTTGCCGCGCATTGTTTGTGTCGACAAGGGTCTGACCAATTCTGTGAGCCAACAATTTCTCTCCATCTTTATTGTAGTGGCAGCAGTCATCCATATAAAGTGTTTCATTGTGGTCTTGAAAAATATTTGACGTATCGGTGAAATACAAACTATTGGCGACAAGTTCCTTTCCAGCTTTTCGCAGCAAATCATACCCCTCTTCCACACCTACGCGATATGGCGAGTCATCGATAGCTATTTGCTTTTCTTCACTATTTATAGGCTTCGATCCCTTGTCGTATTGGTTAGGTTGCAGAAAATGGTAGTAGCGGCCGCCCGAAGCGACGACGGCGTTGTTGATAAGCGCCGAGGCGAACGCCCAATGTACGGCCAGATCAGGATACAATTCGGAGGCAGGATAATCTCGATGCGAACCAAAGAAGATTTTGCCCGAGGGACTAAGGCTGAGGAAATTACCGACCGCCGGCTTGTCATGGTCACGGCGGCCCAACCGCGAGGCCTCCAAGGCATAGAGCCTGTTGGCCAGCAGCTGATCGATGACACTCCAGAGCGTGGCGCTGGTCAGGCCGAGGCCGAAGTCCTGGTAGGCCTTGGCGAGATGGACACGCACATGTTGCAGCAAGGTCATCTTACCGAGGACGGCCAAGTCTTCATTGGAAGCGACTTCACCGGTCCTGTCGGACCAACCGCTGGGGAAAAAGGGCGAGACGCGGTTTGGCAGGTTGTGCACGCCGGGATGGGCGACCTCGTTGAAGCCGTCGATGTTGACAACGATGTCGAAACGTGCGCCCTGGGCGAGGAAGTCGTTGACGATATTGAGTTGCTGTGGCTCTTTATAGGAATAATTGCCAAGGCCGAGAATGACGATCTGCTTGCCTTGGGCCTCCGGCAACCGCTCGACATATTGCCGGAGCACTTCCCCCATGTTGGCCGCAAAGTATTTGGCCACTGAGCCGCCGAGAATTGCTACGGTAAAGACCTTGTCGGGATAGTCCGGTATCAACTGGCCCGCTGTGTCGAAACCGAAGGTTCTCGCCGCGTTGATTACATTGGGGCCATGCTCGGTTTCCTGGTCTGTTTTGCTGACATATCCAAAGTACGGGTCAATGAGATAACTTCGCTGGCTGCTTGGATCATTTTTTTCGTTTAGGTAGCTATTTATAACGACATTGTTTTGACTGGCAATAGCAGAAAACGAGAGTGGTTTCCTGAAGACGAGAAGATATGAAACATAGCTTACAGTCTCAACAAATCCCAAAAGTACACTGGCAAGTATCACAAAATATGCAAACTTTTTAGGCATCGAAAACATCATCCATATAATATATTTGACCGTTAAAAACAATTTCTCGTGATTCAAAAATCATTTTTTATGAATTCAAATATTTTTTCTGCAACAATTCCATTCCCTTCGTCTGTAAAATGAACTTCATCAGTATATAAATATTTTTTATCATGAAAAATATCAGCCATAAAAATATACACTCCTTTCGCGAAGTTATTTTTGTTCATATCCGAAAAAATCCTTCTTGCTTCGCAATAAAATTTTCCTTTTAGAAACTCAGCTTGATTGACTCCACCACTTCGAAAACAGTATTCAGGGCTATAATCGCGCCAAGGTTGGAGACAGGCGATAAATTTAATACCAAATTCTTTACAGATTCTGGCCATGATCTGGATATTATCGATATAATATCGAGTTGCAGCGAGCACATCTTCAACACTAGTCAATTCATTTGATGGTGAAAGTTCTGGATAATATTCGAATGCACCCTGGCTCTTTATATCTTTATCTCTTGCCGGCCAACCAAGCCTTTTAGTGGCATGCAAAAAATTGTGAATATCGTTAAAGCCGTCTAACGCCACGACCAGATCGACATGCAATCGCAATAGCTCATGCACTAATACAGAAATTTCTTGCTCCGTATTATACGAAAGAGTCCCTGTATTGATATATTCGACGGCAAATCCAGCATTTCTTATATGTTGCGCTACCATAGAAATAATTGACGTCTCGTTTGTATCTCCCTGAAAAGCAACTGAACCGCCGATAATGGCAATCCTTATTACACCTGACTCCTTGTCTTCATTCACTTCTGGAGATCGATAGCCGCGACTATTTATTGAAAATTTTACCTTATCACTAATACCAAGGACACTGGGTTCTGTTTTAAATGCACTAAACGGATGCGCCTTTCTAAAATCAATAGACATTGCATCTTTTTTCTCATATTTTTTCTGGTTATTTTCTTGACCATAAACAGAAACATTAGAAGTATATTTTTTCATAAAAGCGCTAGTTTGCTTTCTATAAACAACAATATCAAACATTGAAAAGAAAAATACGCAACATCCCACTACAACGGCGATGTTGGCAAAAACGACAATTGACCACAGCATGAAACGCTTCGATACCACAAACATATTCCTCAAACATTTAGCCAACATCGAAATCAGTAATTTCAGTCATTTTTTCGCAAAACCCCGAACGCATGGCACCTTCGTTGGGCATGCTGCTCCAGACATTGAGACCCTCACTGGCAGTCGAGAGCAGCAACCAGCGGCAAAATAGGTCAATGAACTCCTTTTTTCAAGTAAAAAAAGTATATCATCTGGTTCGCCCCCTGTCTCCAGTTCCGTAAGGAGAATCAGGGGGCAACCATGGCTAACATTCACAAAATACTGGGGAAAAGGATCCAATCCTTCAGGAGGAAAGCCGGCTTGACTCAACTCCAACTTGCTGAAATAGCTGATTTATCCTTGAAGCATCTCGGCGAGATCGAAAGAGGAAGAGGAAATCCCACCCTGGAAAGCCTCGACAATTTGTCACAGGCGCTTGGAATTTCCTTAATGACGCTGTTCGATCTGGAAATTGAGGCACTCACCACTCAAGACATGGAAAAGCTCGCGATAAACATTATTCAATCAAGCTCGTCAGAAAACAAATCGAAGATGTTAAAAATACTGTCCATCCTGGCGGAATAATCGCAATACAACGATGCATTGGCCACGACAGCCACTCTCGACAACATCGCCAAGACATGCCTTGCACCTCATGCCTATTGTTTTTATTCAACAAAACAACTGTTCGACCTGCTTTTTGAAGTTTGTCGACAGATACATTCCTATCTCTGCCCATTGTCTGACGAATATCCCTTGCACACCAGAATCCGCCGCCCCCATCACGCTGAAAAGATTTTCTATTGGCTGAAAGTGTTCAATAATCGTTTCGAGTTTTTCAAAATCGCCATCACCGGCAACATCATCATCCGACATAACGTTTCCTCTTCTAGATCGGTGAATCCAAAGAAGAAGCCCCGGCCTTTTACAGGATGGGGCTTCTTCCCGCCTCAGTTGACCATCCCCAAAACCATGCCACCCACACGCTGGAGCCGATAGGCGCTTTCCGCCGGCAGGCCAGGATACTGGGCCGCTTTCGTATACGCGTTGATGACATGAAACATGGTGCCGCCCTGCTCCTGCGGCCAGGCCCATTCCACGGCTTCGACCTCGGGCTTACCGAGCAGAAACTGCCTGCTCAATGACCGCAAGGTCGCGGCAGGGTCCTTGACCTCGGATGCAAGGGAAAATCCGAGCCGTTTCTTGTCCTCGATCATCCTGGCGCTGACGTCCCCGATCGTCGTTGGGAAATCGTTCAGTATCCGCGTCGAGACATGCCGGTAGGACGCCTCGACTTCGGTCTTGGAAATGAGCCCGTTGGTGCAAACCAGCCGCAGGATGAAGGCGGAGATGGATAGCGCCGACAGGCCGACTTCCGAGTTGCCGATGGAAATACCGGGGCGCATCCTGTCGTTCCCCTTAACGGTGAACTCTCCGGCGGCATCGAGGATGGACAGGGACATGAATTCCCGGTCCAGATGACACTGCACTTCGGAATCCATAGAGTAGCCCAGCATTTCCAGCTTGTTGAGGACCGTCAGGTTATCCACAGGCACATAGCGGGGGGTAAAGACCGCCCTGACATCGTCCCCATCGAACCGCAAAAACAATTCGTCGTTGCGTTCCTTGGACAGCCAATGGTTCAGGTTCTGCGCCTGCAAGTCAGGGGGACATTTCTTCACATACTGTAGCGGCACACCCAGCCGGCAGGACAATGCCCGCTGCGCCGTAGGCCGAAGCCCATGCACCTCGCCGTGCACCGCAACCGTATCAAGGTCATGGAAAGCAATGGCTTTGACCGGGACGATCCGGTCATGGCAATCCTTCGACATGCGCTCGACACGGGCCATGACTTGCCCAAAAGAGGTCAGATTTCCGCTCATGACCGCACCTCACTTTGCCCTCCAGCGATTTTCCGCCCATGGCCTTCCACGACGGCGGGATCACCATCCGACATCTCCGCCGCAACACTGAAAATGGCCACGGCCACGGGCATGGAGATGGTGGGATAAAACGAGTCCACCTCCCTGGCCACGAGATCCTTGGTCGAGCCGAAGGGGCTTTTGGCGCTGCGCTCTCCCGTCAGCAGCAGCAGCCCGACGTCGATCCTGCCCAGGTCGTAGCCGAGCTGCAGCCGTGCCAGCCCTTCCAGGATGTACTCGTAGGCGTAGAAATTAGCCTCGATGGCAATCCGTTGCAGGCAGCCCTTGTACTGGTAGCGTCGGCCTTCGATAATGGGGAGATTGCCGTTGTCACGCCAGCCGCAGTCCTCCAGCCCAAGGCGAAGGCGACGTCCCTTGGCTGACGATTCGTTCAGAAGGGTATCGACATACTCAAGGGTATCTTTGACGATGCCGGCCATCCCTTTTTCCTCAATGACCAGCTTGGAATCTCTGAAATGGAGTATTTCAAAAGGCATAGCTGCTTCCTCACAGTTTTCAGAATAGGTTTTAAGACTTGTCGACAAGGGCAGAGCCCGTCATCTCGTCGATGAACATGGAACGCTTGGCAGGCTGCCCTAGGTAGTTGTGGGAATAAGTGACATAGAGCCGGTCCATGGCGCGGGAAAGAGCGACAAAGCAGATGCGCCGCTCTTCCTCCAAATCGCCACGCTTGGTGGGCATGATGCCTTCGACCAGTCCCACGACAAAGACCACGGGGAATTCAAGCCCCTTGGCCTTATGAATGGTCATGAGACGGACGCCGCCCGGATCGCGGCTCCAGGCTTCGTCCTCCACCGTGGCCACGTAGGTCAGGAACTCGCTAATGGAAATGTAGCGCGACGCCGATTGCAGAAGCTGCTTCAGGTTGACGATGGCCTGGTTGTCCGGGGACGGAATGTCCTTGTCCGTGATAAAGCGGTCGTAATCGAGCCGGTCCCTGAGCTTCGCCAACAGTTCCGCCGGCCCAAGCTGTCCTTTTTCTTGGATGCAGGCATCCATGAGCCTGACAAACGCATGGACGTTCCGTCTGACATGGGTCCTGTCGAAGTCCATGTCGCGAAGGGCTTGATACAGGCTGCATCCTGCTTCGGCGGCATGCCCTGTCACCTCTTCCATGAACATCCGGCCCAGGTAGCGGTTGGGGGCATTGATGATGTACGGCAAAACCGCATCGCCTTGTTCCGTGTCAGGGCTTTCGATGAACCGCAGATAGTCGAGCAGAATCTTGACCTCGCGGCGTTCATAAAAGCCCATGCCGTTATCGATCTGGAAAGGGATGCTCGCACGCACGAAGGCGTTTTGGAGCACCTCAGACTGGAAATTGGCACGGTACAGCACCGCCATATTGTTCAAGGGAGTTCCGTCGGCGGTGGCCAACTGCTTGATCTCATTGGCGACAAGGTTTGCCTCTTCCTCTTCATCCAGGGAGTCGACGATAAAAACGTTATCGTTCCCATGGGGCTTATGGGCGATGAGCTCCTTAGGGATCTTTCGCTGGTTATGGTCGATGAGCCGTTGACAGGCAGCCAGTATCGCCGGCGTGGACCGGTAATTGACGTTGAGCACGATTTCTCTGGCGGAAGGGAATATCTGTTGAAATCGCAGAATGTTCCCGATGCTGGCACCATTGAAGGCATAAATGCTTTGCCAATCATCGCCGCAAGCCCAAAAGGAACCATCCTCTTCTTGTATCAGGGCCTTGAGAACGGCCAACTGAGCCGGATTCGTGTCCTGGTACTCGTCAACGAGGATGTGCGGGTAGACCTGCCGGTACTTTTCAGAGCCGCCATCATGAATCAGAAATCGGCACGCGTGAAGAAGCAGGTCATCGAAATCGAGCAGCAGCCGCATGGCCTTTTGCTCTTCGTACTCCCTGAAAATCATGGCAATTTTTTGCTTGGTGAGGTCATCGCCATAAAGGTCGACGAACTCTTCAGGGGTGACCAGATTACTTTTGGCAAGGCTGATTTCTTGCAAAATGCCGCCGACAGGCAAATCCTTGATCCCTTGGGCACGGAGGATGGTCGCCATCATGGCCACTTGCTCCACCCCGTGCAGGAGCGTGAAAAACTTGCCTTCAACTTTGAGTAACCGCAGGCAAAAGCCATGGATCGTGTACAGGTTGACGCGGTGGGCTGCTTCGTGAAGCACCGCTTGCAACCGTTCACGCATCTGTTCGGCGGCCTGCCGGGTGTAGGTCAGACCCAGGATATTTTCCGGGGATACCCCATGGTCATTGACGAGGCGGCCAATCCGTTCAGTCATCGTCTTGGTTTTCCCGGAACCAGGGACGGCCACGACCAGGGCTATCCCGGTATGAAACTGCACCGCTTCTAACTGTTTGGGGTTAAGGGACATGATCCCTCCTTGTTCAATTTGAGAACCAATCACGGCAGCACTGCTGATATGAACAGCCTTTGCACTTCCACGAGGTATCATTGGGGATGAACACACCCTGCATGATGCCCCGGTAGACGGCCTGAATCTTCTTCATGGCCCGCTGTTCATCCTCTTCCGTGCGGACGGTGTAATACTGCTCGAACTTGGGCTTCTTGGTTTTGACGAGACAATCGAAGCGGAGCAGGATCTCCCGGTCGGCATACCCATTGGCTTTGGCGGCCATGCCGTAGATGGTCAGCTGCAGGCTCTTGTCGATGTCATCCGACGAGTAGGACCGGCTGGAGGTCTTGTGATCGACGATGACGATATTGCCGCCGGCATCTTCCTCCACCATGTCCATGGCGCCGACGATGGGGATGGGCACGCCTTCAATCTGAAACGAGAACGATTTCTCCAGGCCAATGACTTTGAGCCCAGTCTCGGGAAACTGGGTGACATAGGTGGCGAGCAGGGATTTCCCTTCAAGCAAGGTGGCGTCGAAATCCTTGCCTTGTTTGAATTGAATTTTGCCAGCCTGCCGCTCAAAGGCTTCAGTATAGCACTTCTCGAAAGCAGCAGTGATGTCCATGACGGAAAGCCTTGTCCCAATGGACCGTTCATGGTGATAGAGTTCGATAATCTTGTGGATGGTGGTGCCGAAGATAAGCGCTTCAGCAATGGCCTCAGGCTGCCGCTTCTCGATCTTGGCGAACTTGAATTGCATGCCACAGTCTAGATAGCTGTTGATTGATGAAGCAGATAGGTGCGATATTTCAATTGGTTTATCCATAGAACAATCTCCAAGGCGGAAACCGCTCAAAGGGCGCACGAATCCCCTCAAGCGGTCCCCGCTCGTTAAAATGGACGTCAATGAATAGAACGAGGTTCGGCTAGGCCGATTGCTGGAGTTGGCGAATGAAGGCGGCAGCGTCGGAAGGCGAAAGGGAATCCAAGGCAACACCGAAGGCTTCGATAGCCATGCCGTCGAGATCAGCTTCGGCAATGCCCCGGCGTCTGGACAGGCTTGCGATGGCGCGCTTTTGGGCTTCACTCATGCGGATGGTGGCATGGGGCGCAGGCTTTTGTGAGTTGGTGGCGACTTTGGCCACAGGAGGCGGCGTGTTTTTTGTGCTCACCGCTTTCTGCTCAGAAGGCTGCTTGCCTTGCTCCTTGTTAGAGGAAGCTGCCTGCGTGGTCGCGGGGGGGGCGTCTTGACGGCCAGTTTGTCGCGCAGGGGCACGGGGGGGCGTTTCACGGGGCTTGCTGCCACTGCCAAGTTTTCGTCCGACAGCGGGGCGATCTGGGCCATTTCCGACGACGTCTTCGATATCGCCCAGTTCTTCGAGCGCCGTCATGCCGATATTATTCATGTCGCGAAGGACGCGAGCCTTGGCCCTGGTGCTGGCCATGCGGATAACATGGGCGGCGATAGCGCGGTTGGTATTTGAAGGGTTGGCGTCGCCGATGTCGACAAATATTTCGCCGGTACGGGTCATGGCCACCGCCTTGCAAACAGCTTCCATGCCGTTTTCCTTGGTTGGATGCTGGACAAGTTCCACTTCAAGTTTGGCGAGGCCGCGCTGATGGCCGAGATCGAGTAACCCGGAGTAGAGCACGAAATCCTTGCCATGCAAATTGGCCACGAATCGATCGTCAAGCTTGGGCTTACGCTTTTCGATGGCCTCGGCAGATTGAATGCCATCGGGCTGCGATTCGAGGACGGCGAGGATGTGCTTGCACTTAAAATCGGGATTCGACTTGCTGTTGCGGGTGAAATCGGCACAGGGGCAATAGATGGTTCCGTTCACATTGACTTTGTAGGCGATCTTGCCTTCTTCGGAACCGACGAGATACAACCCTTCACCGACACTGAAAACAGGAAGTTGCTGGGCCTTTACTTGTCTACGATGCATTTCTGGGTCGGTCATGTTCCTGCTCCTTCTTTGGTTTTGAAGCTACTTTATCGATTACCGCCTTTACAACTTCGACAACGATAGAGACAAGAACTTCTTTGTTACCCCACATGCATTGTCCTCTTTTTGTTTATGATTAGAAGGGAACGTCGTCGGGAGCTTAGTCATTTTCAAAGCCACGGCCATCGGCCTTTATAAACTCGACGCCATTTGCAATAACCTTGACTGCTGTACGTGTTTCACCGTTTTTTTGACTCCAATTCCTCTTGATCGATAGAGCCACGGACGGATATCCGTGCTCATTTTTGCAAATATATTATTTGCAATTTCCGAAAATTTATTGAAACGTTTAGCCATACTCCATATTGTCTTCTTTTGGGTACGTCGAAAATCTACGATAAATGAGAAGATGAGGATGTTTTCAGATGTGCAACTGGGCTCAGGACATGCATCTAGGTTGCCGGTTATAATAATTATATTCACTTGCGGCGTAAATTTCAATTCAAAGATGCAATATATTTATTTAATATATATAGTGCATAGTAAGCAAAATGACGTAAAAACACATGCTTGATCATTGGTTAATTATTCTAACAGAGGGATTTCCTCCAACCCTCGCGGATACTGCAATTAAGCCTGCGCCCTCCAAGCACTGGAGTGCCCTCCTCTTTGCGTCCCTTGATATGGACATCTGACGAAGATATTTATTTTTCAAATGCACCCATGTAGACCTCTCGATCGTGGTTAGGTGTCTGATGATGAGGGCCACCTGGAGGGACTTCCCCGGGAGACTGCCGGCGCGGAGGATCCAATCTAACGGGATAGGTGCCAAGAAGAGAGCCTTCTTTGCGGTTGCCTCATTATTCTCCGGACTTGATGGGTCGTAGTTCATGCAACATAGCTCCCTTTGCAAGCTGGCCTATTTTATCTGGTTGAATAATTCCTGGCTCCCCTGTCGACTACTCAATATATATTATTGAAGCGGGGTCGCATCAACGCGCCCCCCCCCCAACGTCGGAAAAATTACACTCAACTGTCGCCGTCACCCTCAATTTTCCTCATCATAAGCCCCCACATGTTTCTACCTCTTTCATCCATATAGCGGTCCCCCTCGTAAATAATCTTAGAGTCCGCCCTGAGGGTCAGGGTCCCGAGCAATTCCCTGCTAGTGTTTCCCATAATCGCCATTGCTTCATCCCTATTAGCTTCTATACAATCAGTATTTGCTTCAATAAGAACAGCATCATGGACTGTAGCAATAACAGATACCCCCTTCCTTTTCATCATGACGCAAGCAAGTCTAAGCATGTCAGAACCATTTGCCTGCATTGGAAAATTTCTCAATGAATTTTTTGACCTGTCGGAAACATTTAATATATGCAGGCCCCAGCCAAATTTTGTCTTAAGCTTTCTCATATGGAAAGCATAGTCAACTATTTTATCAGACCACTTCCAATAATCAGGGTACGTCCTTTTGTGTATGTTTAATAAATTTTTTGCAACATCAATTGTCGATATAAGCCGTGAAGCAAGAGATCTTGCACCCATACAATATTGAACAGCTATTGCACAAGTTTTGTATTGTTCTCTAATATTTCCATGACTTTTTTTCGTAGCATCTTTAGGTGCTGCACCTGCTTGGATGGCGAACTCCATATATGGATCACCGCTTTCATAAGCCTTGATCATATTTTCATCGTGCGACAAAGCAGCCGCTATCCCAAATTCTTGCTGCGACCAATCAATATAACAAAGTGACTTTCCTTTTTTTGGCTTTATAAGACCACGCATCCAGCAAGGAAGTCCAAATATAAAGCTACTATTACTAGGTTGATTTCTACCTGTCTTTGAAATAAAAGGCCTTAAGCAAGTTCTATTTCTGGAGTCAACCCCAACCGATAATTTAAAATTTTTCATAACTGACAATGTTTTTCTTAAATCCCGTATTGGCTTAATGTCTGGATATTTCAAAGACATTTCTTTAAAAGTGTCATCATCCAACAATAGCGAGCCATTCTTATATTTAGGCCATTCGATATTTTTAGAATTAAGAAATAATCCGAATTTTTTAGTGTTAAATTTATCTCCTTGATATACTTTTAAATTAATATCGACTTCTTCAATAAATGACAGTTTTATTGTTTCCCATTTTTCACGTAAGCGAATCAATGTGTTGCTATCGATAGGGATACCACGACGTTCAATTTCCGAGAGGCACACTATATACTCTCCCCTAAATAATGCTTGATTTAAAATTAATTTATTCTTATAAAATTCATAAAAATACATAACTTTTTCGACAATTTTGCAAGATTTTTCAGACATTATAAAATATTTCTCGCATTCTATATTACAATCTTTACTTAGTATCGAGCTAGTAGCGCCAAAATAATAATTCAAATCAATGCTTTTTGATTCTCTATCCCATATTGTATCACTTGAATTTGTAATATTTGAATTTGTGAATACACGCCATTCAGAATATACATCTATTATATAATGTGGTATACTCCAGCCTAACTCTAAAAAACAGGAAACATCATTATATGCATACGCCATCAAAAAAATAGATGTTTCATAGTCATTAAAAGGATGCTCAATTAAATTATTAAGATCATTTTCATTGTATTGCTTCAAATTTTTACTATTATACTCAAATACAACTAAGAATTTAGGCTTTACGTTCTCACCACTTTCTTTTGTATATTGAAATGAAATAAAATATATGCTTTTATATTTTTCTATTTGACACATTCAATGACTCCTTTATTGGATATAATTTAACCAAACATTCAAGATGATTCTCTGTGATAGTGTGAAATTTAATTAATTTTTGAACAATTAAGTTCCAATCTAACAACGGCCATAAAACATCATCAAAGTCCTTAGCTAATTCAAAATCATACTTTTTCTCCTTTTTATTAGAAACAACATAAATCCAATTATTTTTAGCCTTCGCGGTAGCATAAAGAGCCGAGCTGTTCCAAGTATCATTATTATATTGTCCATCGATGCACTTTATAGGCCACACAAATAAATAACCAGAATTATTCATAGAAATATGTAGTATTTCTTTTTTTAAGTAACATTTTAGTTTTTTATTAGTTATTTCATTTAAAAAAAATCTTTCATCAGTTCCTTTGATATGGAAAACACTCTTAACAAAACTGCCAATGTCCAAAACTTTTATCTTTTCATTTATACATGGTTTTCTAATTGGAATTTTATCTATTGCTATATCTGCTTTTAATTCCACACCACAATTTACCACAAAATTTTGATTCACCATCGAACTAAGTAGATCATTAAATAATATTGTCTTATCTAACAAAATTGAATTTTCATTTTCATTATTTTCCATATTTAGCTCCAATAAAAATACGTTAAAACAAGAAAAGCCGCTCGTATCTGACGAGCGGCTTTTTCATTTAACCTTAAAATAAATAATTTGTTTACGTATCTTATGGCAAATTAAATGGTATACCGATTTTTTTGTCTAAAAAAATATCTTTAAATATTTCTTGTCCATGGATATACCTTTCATCGTCTTTACTATCACTTTCGAGATCTTTAAGTTCACGTTTATCTTTAGCAATTTTTTCTTTTACTTCTCGAAGTATTGCTGAATTCTTATTAATATCAGCTTTACTTTTTTCTATCATCTTTTTAATCCTCCTACTTGTCTTTAATCTAATATTAAAAACATGATTGGCAAAACGATCATCACTTGAATTACTTTCAAAATATTCTTTAACCTTAAATTTCTGGTCATCGTCTAAAATTGTTCCAGAAAATTGGACATTCCCTATTGGCAAGGTTTGGTTAGTATTATTTTTGTGTATACTCCACAAGTCTCTAGATTTCATGACTTTTCCATTAGATGAGATAACAACATCATTTTTAGCAATCATTCCTTTAGCTATCAGTCTTTTTCTTATTTTTGAAACAAATGGGTGACTAACTTTACATATTCTGGCCACATCATGATCAGATTTTTTTTGGAGCTTTTCGTTACAAAGGACAATAGTTACAGCTTTTTCTTTGTCAGATCTAGATCTTCTTAGGCCATGTTCATCATTTGATTGAGCCGCAAAAGTAATGGCCTCTTCTAATGAAAATCCTCTATAGACTTTTCCAGTAATCATCAGCAAATCTGCCTGGATAGCAGCTTTGACACGATGCCAACCATCTACGACCACCAACTTTGAATCAATTTCAAAAACTGAAATAGGAGGCAACTCGTCACCTTCAGACATAATTCTGGCATATTCATCAATATCTTTAGACCGATATGAGTGTCGGGCCTCGACACGAGGATCAAGTTCTAAATCAATAACTGTTAATGTTTCCAGTGGGGGGCTAGAATTTGATTCCATAGTTCCTCCAAACGTTTCTCATTTGTTGTCTCGAAACAGGATCACGACAAAATTATTAATAACACTCAGATTATATTGTAAATTTCTGTGAAATCGGCCACTCAATTCGGAATATTCGGCCACCCTGGATGAGTTGAGCGCGCTGGTGTTGTGGTCCTGCTTTAGGTGGCCGATTTGGTCAAGTCCGATGTCCGTTTCCTCATGGGATCCCCCGGCAGTTCAATCCGGTACGAATCGTGAACGATTCTGCCCAAGACCGCATCCGCTAGGGTCGGATACTGGAAACGTCCATGCCATTCCGCCACCGAAAACTGCGTCGCAAACAGAGTCGATTTGTTCCGAAATCGGTCATCCATCAGGTCGGCGAGACCACGTCCGTAATCATCGAACGCAGAACGGTGTTGAGATCATCCTGGCTGGTGATCTCTCCTTCGAACACCTCGCCTGGCCAGTTCATCACGGTTGATCAGCACAAAAACTTCCTGAGCTTTCGTCCCTTCGTGGAGGTTTACACAAATTTCGTAACAGACCTCTTCAAACAATATACCAATATAAATATTAATAAAGACTATAATTACTAAAAGATGAAAGCTATCATTATCATATCTGATTTGAACAACAAAACAATCATCAATTTAGGAATTTTTCAATTGCATCATTTTTTTTAGAGCCTTAAGCGCATTCTCTCTGTATTTGAATACTATTGTATTTGGCTTAGAATTTATCTGCTCAATTTTATATATATTGTTACTTATAATATAATCATTTTGACATTCCTTAGCAGCAGAATATAATTTTATAATTTTGTTTACAATATCACTATTATCATTATGCTTATTTCCAGTAGGCTGTATTGAATCATTCAGTACATCGTTAATATGTTTAGCAGACAATCCAGTTACTTGAGACAAAACACTCATTGACTTTTCCTGAGAAATATTTACATTCATCGCCAATTTATGAAAATCTTTAATTCCTTCATAACGGATTTCCTTAACATCTACAGAAACAGTCTCCAAAAGCCTTTGATATGTGCGCATTGATAAATTTTTTTTATTTAAAATTTTACATTTGCTATTATTAATTTGTAGTTTTTCAAAAAACATTTTCTTCTCACCTTTAAATCCATTCAATAAATCAATCCATTCACTCATTTTATTATCCGTCTGAGATAAAATTATATCACTTATTACTTTTAATTTACATTTTGTAGCCTCGAGTGAATCAGATAATTTAAAAAAATAAAATCGCGCCGCAAAACAAATAAAAATAATTTCACTGTTTTTGCTTGTTACTTCCCCAACCCCAGAAATGGATTTCTCAAATACTTTACACATAATATAAATAATATTTAAAAATATATTTCGAATTTAATTTTATCAATTACTTCATTAAAAATTATTCTTGATGAATACTTTTTACCATACCTCCCATATGTAATGCTTTGACCAGCTACTTCATGTCCCAGCACCTCCCTTACTTTAAACTCGTCAATACCACCAACTTTACAATAATTTGCAAATGTATGACGAAAAGAATGAAATACTTTTTTACTATTTTCTGTTTTAACACCAATTTTTACAAGAAAATCAGAATTAAACCATCTTGACACATAATGGGAATAGCGCCCGCTTTGCTTTTTCAATTCAGAAAATATTCGGCCGCACCCTTTTTGAGCTTGTTTAGACACAAAATCATGAAACTTAAATTTATCTATTAATACTGGATGAAGAGGCACCATCCTATTGGCTGCAGGAGTCTTTAACCTTTTATCTTTTCCATCATTCACACTAATGCAATACAATCCATCCTCAACAATAAGATCTTCTATATAAAGTTGACAAATTTCTTCCAGACGCATCCCTGTAAAATAACCAATCAATGGAACCCAGTATTTATATGAATGATGACAAGAAATATTCGTGTAAATTTCAGAGCTGAATATCTTATTAATATCATCACGAGTAAATACATCTCTTAGCAAATCCACTCTTACCTGTACCTTAACTGACATAATATCTGACAATCCATCACTGACACCATCATAATTCTTTTTCATCCATATCAAAAAGCTATTTATGGTTCCATAATATTTACCAAGACTCGATATTGACATCCTCTCATTAAAAGGGATATCCATCTGTATAATTTGCTCAAGACTATATTTTTTGTATTTTTTTGATATTCCATAACGAGATGGAAGCGTGTCTATTATATTTTTAAAATTTCTAATATGCTCTTTATTTAACTCATCGATGCAAATATTACCAAGCCGCTGGCCAAAAAAATGCAACTTCGGCACAAAGTCATCTCTTGAACGTTCTGTCCAGGAACCAGCTCTTATTTTCTCTTCTATATACTTGCCAATAACATCGCAAACCTTAGGAGAGGAGTTAGCATTAACAGCACTCATCCTACTCCTATCATTGCTTATATTATCAACATTTCCAATCGAATTATCTAAAATAAGCGAATCCGAGTAATCACCAATAGCACGTTTTGCCTGAACCTTTGAAAGTTCTATGGTCGCTTTCATATATTCAGCCGCAAGTGACTTAAATTCAATAGAATTGCTATCAGGAATAGGCCTCGACTCCTTTTCTAATTGAGATCGCATCCAGTCCTGACTTACCAACGAAAAATCACCGGCAGCCAATTTTTCCTGATAAACAGTCGCCAAGCGTTCGAGTTTCTCTTTTCGCTCCGCAGTCGCCGCTGGTGGCACAGGCGTGTCCCGGGACAGATGATCCGCCTCGTAATGCTCAAGGCCCTCCAGCAACCATTTTTTGGCCAAAGTGCGTATCGTTTTCTTATCCAGCATTGCCATGGAAGATCCATTCCTTTGGACATGACGGTAGACGAGATGGGCATTGGCAGCAAGCCTTCCCGCCAGTACCCGCGCCTCGCGAAGGATGCCCGTCTTGAGGGACGCCCTAAATTCGCTCAGCCCACCAAGATACGGGCGGTAACTCGCGGGTACGACCATGCGAAAATGCCATGTGCCATTTCTGAGGACAAGATGGGAAGGTGATTTTGTACCAAGAGAAAAGGCGGGATAAGCCGATTGTGAAGCCCGCATACGGGCCTCCTGTCGTTGGCATTTTGTACCAACGCTTTGTACCAAATCTCGGCTTCAATCATTTCAAGGGGTTTTCGCGGACCGAAGGCCGGGAACAAACGCTGCCAACCCCTGAAAAAAGTAAAGGGGTTCAAGCTGTTACAGCCTGAACCCCTTTACAATTGTGGTGCCGAAGGGGGGACTCGAACCCCCACGGGCATGGCCCACCACCCCCTCAAGATGGCGTGTCTACCAGTTCCACCACTTCGGCAAATATTGACTCGACTACTTCGTGCCAGTCTCCGGCGCTTTCGGAGCCTGCTTGGCCGGGGCGTCCTCGAAGGTCACGCCCTTTTTCGGTTGCGCATCCTTGGACGCCTCGGGAGCAACTCCCGCCGGGGGCGCGATGGGCGTGCCGCTGGCGTCGATCATGACCGACTTTGCGCCACGGTGGTGCGACCCCGTATAGACGTTATAGACAAGCGAAGTAATGAGAAAGATCGCTCCAAAAAGCGCCGTCAGTTTGACCAGCAATCCGCCGGCACCCGTGCTGCCGAAAACCGATTGGCTGCCGCCACCGAAGATGACCCCCATCCCTTCCTTGCCCGACTGGAGCAGAACCAGGACGATCACCGCGACGCAGGCGAGTACATGTACCGTAATAATGAGCGTTGTCAACTGAATTTTCCCGTTATTTTCGCGGAGATGGCCCCGCGTTCATCAAGCCGTCACAATAGCCGCGAAGCTTTCAGCCTCAAGGCTCGCGCCACCTACCAGCACTCCGTCCACATTGTCAATCCCCAAAAGCAATTCGGCGTTGCCCGGCTTCACGCTACCGCCATAGAGAATGCGCACGGAAGGCCCGGTTTGGGGCCCAAATCGCTCGATCAGCCAGGCGCGAATCATGGCATGGGCTTCTTCAACTTCCTTGGGGCCGGCAGTCAGTCCCGTGCCAATGGCCCACACAGGCTCGTAGGCGACCGCCAGGGCTTCGGGGGATACTTCGGACGGCACATCGGCCAAACCGGCGGCCAGCTGGCGCGTAACGACCGCCTCGAGCTGGCCGGCCTTACGCTCCTCCACCTTCTCGCCCACGCACAGGATGACCGACAGCCCGGCGGCCAGGCCAAAGGCCGTCTTTTTGCCGACAAAGGCGTCGTCCTCGCCCAGAACATGCCGACGCTCGGAATGGCCTGTCAGCACATAGCGACAGCCGGCATCGCGCAGCATATCCGGTGCGATCTCGCCAGTAAAGGCCCCTTCCTTGGCCGGATAGAGGTCCTGTCCGCCAAGGGACAACCCGGTCTTGCCGGCAAAAGCCCCGCCCACGGCCCAAAGCGCGGTAAAAGGCGGGATCACTAGCACCTCGCGGTCTTCCGGCAGCCTGCCGTCCAGACGCGCGACCAGATCCGAAGCCGTGGCCGTGGCCTCGGCCCGCATCTTGTACATCTTCCAGTTGGCGGCCATGAGCTTTTTCATGACTGACACTCCATAAGCGCCGCAAAAGCCGGCAGTTGCTTGCCTTCGAGGAATTCCAGGGACGCCCCGCCGCCCGTGGAGATAAACGTCATCTTTTCGGCCAGCCCGGCCTGATGCACCACCACGTCGGTGTCCCCGCCGCCAACGATGCTCACCGCCGGCGCGCTGGCAATGATGTGGGCCACGGTGAACGAGCCCTGGGCAAAGGCCTGGTTCTCGAACGCGCCCATGGGGCCGTTCCAGACGATGGTCTTGGCCGGCTCGATGGCCAGGGCGTAGAGCCCGGCCGTCACCGGGCCGATGTCGAGCACCACCGCGGCGTCCGGGATGGCGGCGAAAGGCACCTGCCCGGACGGGCGCATCTCGGCGATGGGCTTGCCCGCATCGAGGGAGATGATGCAGTCGACCGGCAGATAAAAGCCCACGTTCCGCTCCCGGGCCTCCTTGAGGATGCCAAGCGCCGCGTCGAAGAGGTCGGGCTCCACCAGCGATTTGCCGACCTTGTAGCCCTGGGCGGCCAGGAAGGTGTTGGCCATGGCCCCGCCGATGACCATGGCGTCGACCTTGGACAGCAGGTTTTTGAGCACCCCGAGCTTGGAGGACACCTTGGCCCCGCCGGATACGGCCACGAACGGCCGGGTCGGGTTGCGCACCGCCTCACCCAGAAACTGCCATTCCTTCATGAGCAGAAAGCCGGCACAGCATTTCTTGGCCACGGCCGGGAACCCGACCATGGAGGCATGGGGCCGGTGGGCCGTGCCAAAGGCGTCGTTGACGTAGACCTCGGCCATGGACATGACTTCCTTGGCGAAGTCCATGTCGCCGGCCGTCTCGCCGGGATGGAAACGCAGGTTCTCCAGCATGAGGATGTCGCCGGGGGCCAGGGCCGCGGCCATGGCCTTGGTGGCGTCGCCCAGGCAGTCCGGGGCCATGCGCACCTCGCGGCCGAGCAGCTCGGACAGGCGCTTGGCGGCCGGGGCCAAGGACAGCTTGGGATCGGGCGTGCCCTTGGGCTTGCCCAGGTGCGAACACAAAATCAGCGAGCACTTCTGGGAAAGGGCATACTCCAATGTGGGCAGGCTCGCCCGGATGCGCAGATCGTCCGTAATGACGCCGCCTTGCTGCGGCACGTTGTAATCCACGCGAATAAGAAGCTTCTTGCCGGCGACGTCGACTTGGTCAATGCGAAGAAGGGCCATGCGTGCTCCTTGGCGCTTGAATGTTTTTTATGTGGCGGCGTTCCCGGCCTGCCCGGCGTCACGGACCATGACCAGGGCATCCTCCCCGTTGTCGGGATAATACCGTTTGCGCGCGCCGGCCACGGTAAAGCCGTGCCGGGCATAAAGCCGTCTGGCCGGGACATTGCCCGCGCGAACTTCCAAGTACCCTCGGTTCATGCCCATTTTATCGGTTTGTTGCAAGACGTTGGCGAAAAGCGCGGTGGCCAGGCCACGGCCTCGCATGGCCGGGTCCACGGCGATGTTTATGACCTCGAACTCGTCGCCAAGAAAATGGAACGTGGCATAGGCGACGAGCCCTTCCCCGGCCGGGATGCCGAAGGCGGCGAAGGCCGGACGGGCGAAGGCGGCCGTGAAAGCGCCCTCGTCCCAGGGGTCGGGAAACGTGCGGCCCTCCAACTCAGCCAGGGCCCGGGCATGTTCAGGCCCCAGGCGCATGGGGGGAGCGGCGTCCGGCGTTTTCATTTCATGCGTCCTGTGGCATGTTCGTTGCGGCTTTACGGCCAAAAGACATATGGCGAAAAAAAAATACCCCGCTCCCGCGCCCGAACTCGTGGACATCGTGGACGCACGCGACCGCCCGCTGCTCGTCATGTCCAAGGCCGAGGCGCACCGCCAATCGCTTTTTCACCGCTCGGTGATGGTGCTCGTCTACAACGCCCAAGGCAAGCTCTACCTGCAAAAACGCGGGGCCAACAAGGATCTCTACCCCGGCCGGTTCGACCTTTCGGCCACGGGGCATGTCCGGGCCGGGGAAGCCCGCCGCGACGCGGCCGCCAGGGAACTCTACGAGGAGCTCGGGCTGCGGGCCAAGACGCTCACCGTGATCGACGCCATCCCGGCATCCCAGGAAACGGCCGACGAATTCGTGACGCTTTATTCCGCCGGCCGCATCACGGAAACGCCCCGCCCCAATCCCGAGGAGGTCGCGGGCGGCATGTTCGTGGACGCCGGAGAACTGGCCGCCCTGACCCGCAGCTACCGCGATATGCTCACCCCGGCCGTGGTGCGCTTTTTCGAAGAAAAAGCCCTGTTCAGCCCAACAGAGTAGGAAAAGAAAAGGGAAAGGGAGAAGAGGGTGCGAGAGGGGAAACCCTTTAAAAAGGGTTCTCCCCTCTCGCACCCTCTTCTCCCTAAACTTTTTAACGATAGCAGCAGGATATCTGCAAGCGCGCCATCGTTAGAAGTCTTTGGAAAGGGGGTCCGGGGGGAAACTTTTCTACAGAAAAGTTCCCCCCCGGCGCATTTCCTACTCGCCCAAAAGTGTGCGCATGGCGTCGTGCAGGCGGGTATTGCTGGCCAGGATGCGGAAATCGCCCAGGGAGTAAGGGCGGGACGGCCGATAGGAGCTGATTGTGCCGCCGGCCTCGGTCACGAGCAGCGCTCCGGCGGCCACGTCCCAGGGATTGAGCGCCATTTCGTAGAAGGCGTCGACCCGCCCGCAGGCCACGTAGGCGAGGTCCAACGCGGCCGAACCGGGCCGGCGGATGCCCTGGGTCTCGGCCAGCATGACGCGCAGATCGGCCATGATTTCGTCGAGGTTCTCGCGGATGGCATAGGGAAAGCCGGTGGCGACCAGGGCGGCGATGGGCTCGGCCGTGCCGGAAACATGAATGCGCTCGTCGTGGCAGTAGGCGCCAAGGCCCCGCCCGGCCCAGAAAAACTGGCCCAGGATGGGGGCGTACACGCAGCCGGCCAGGGCGGTCGGGCCGTCGTAGAGCGCCACGGAGGTGCAGACGAAGGGAAAGCCGTGGGCGAAGTTGGTGGTGCCGTCCACGGGGTCGATGATCCAGGTCAGTCCCGACATGTCGGCTGCGGACGCCGTCTCCTCGGCCAAAAACGTCGCCTCCGGCAGGATGTCGGACAGGCGATCCTTGAGCATGGCCTCCACGGCCAGATCCGTGGCCGTGACCAGATCGATGCGGCCCTTGTGGCGCACATCGGCCGGGTCGGCGAAATCGTCCCGGATGCGTTCCCCGGCCGCGGCCACGGCCGCGCGCATGGGAACGAGAATTTTCGCGATATCCAGGTCCATAGGCCCCGCAACGTCTTTAGTTGATAAACACGTCCCGGTAGCGCAGCCGGTCTTCCATGGCCCGGCCCGTGCCGCGCACGACCGTGGTCAGCGGCGCGTCGTCGAGCATCACAGACAGGTTGCTCACCTGGCTGATGCGGGCATCGAGTCCTTTCAAGAGCGCCCCGCCGCCGGCCAAAAGCAGGCCGTTTCGGGAAATGTCCGTGACCAGTTCGGGCGGAGTCTTCTCCAGGGCCTTCATCACCGCATTGACGATGATGTTGACGGGCTCGCGGATGGCCTCGCGCACATGCTCGTCGGTGACGGTGACCGTGGCGGGCGTGCCGTCGATCAGCGACTTGCCGGCCACTTCCATGGATAGAGGCTCGGGCTGGGGCATGGCGGAGCCAATGGTGATCTTGATCTCCTCAGCCATATTTTCGCCGATGAGGATCTGAAATTCGTCCTGGATGAAACGCTGAATGGTCTCGTTGAGCTCGTCGCCGGCCACGCGTACCGATTCGGCGTAGGCGATGGCGGAAAGGGAGACCACGGCCACTTCGGTGGTGCCACCGCCGATATCCACGACCATGTTGCCCGTGGGCTTCTCGATGGGCAGCCCGGCGCCGATGGCGGCGGCCATGGGCTCTTCCACCAGCTTGACCTCGCGGGCTCCGGCCATCTGGGCCGACTCGATCACCGCCCGCTTCTCCACCTGGGTGATGCCCGTGGGCACGCAGATGACGATTTTGGGCTTGGCGAAGCGCATCCCCTTTATCACCTTGCGGACGAAGTAGGCGATCATGGCCCGGGTCACCTCGAAGTCGGCGATGACGCCGTCCTTCATGGGACGGATGGTCCGGATGCGGTCCGGGGTGCGGCCCAGGTACTCCTTGGCTTCGGCGCCGACGGCCAGCAGTTCGCCGCTGCGGATGTCGATGGCCACCACCGAGGGCTCGTTTAAGACAATGCCCTCGTTGGCCGTATAGAGGAGGGTATTGGCCGTTCCCAGGTCCATGGCCAGGTCTTTCCCGAGAAAATTGAAAATTTTGCTAAAAAACATGCCCATGCTCGAGTTGGAGTTCGGGATCCCGGGGTCTGGGCCCCACTTCGCCACAATTGCGGCATCGTAGATGGAGGAACCCGAAAAGTCTATGCCGAAGGCTGATCAACACGGGCGCGCAGATGCAGATTTTCCAGAAAAAGGGCAAGATTTTCCGCCACCATGGCCACGAAGGCCTTGAGATCCTCGGTGACGGGCAGGGGACGCGGGTCGGCCAGGGTGAGGACCCCCCGGGTCTTCTTGGAAAAGCGGATGGGCAGACACAGCACGCTTTTGTAATCCCCGCCCGGCGCGTCCAGGCCGAAAAGCGGTAGCCGCGCCGTGCCGGCCTCGTCGCCGTCGCCGGAAAAAACCGGGGTCTGGTTCTTGAAAACCCAGCCCACCAGCCCCTGCCCCACCGGGAATCGCCTGGCCGCGTCGCGCCCGCCGGGAAATGGGCTTTCATTGGCCCCTTCCAGAAAATACGAGCGCCCGGATTCGTCGCGCACGGTCAGGATGCAGTAGCGGTAGCCCGTGGTGCTGGCCAAAAGCTCCAACAGCCCGGAGCGGAAGGCCGTCCATTTGGGGTGGCTTTTGTGCAAGGTGGCGATAAGGCGCAGGCATTGGTAGAAACGGTGCTCGCCGAGACTCGTTTCCACCTCGCGGGATTTGGCCAGATGGTAGCCGGCTAGGTTGGCGAACTGGGAGAGTATCTTGAGGTCTTTGTCGCCGAAGGTGTAGGTCTTGCGGCTGTCCAGGCAAAGCGCTCCGCCGGTTGCGGCCAGGGGATAGCCCATAAAAGCCCGGATGCGCGCCTCTTCCCCGCCCCGGTAATAGCCGAGTACCCCCCGGCGCTGGTCGAAATTGCTGATGAGAAGCGGCTTGCCTTCGCGCAAAATCCAGCCCACCAGCCCCATACCCGGCGCGACCGCCGCCTCGCGATCAAGGTTGTCGCTGAGGCTGAAGGAGGCCTGAATGCGGCACGCCTCGCCGCTCGGACCGGGCAGAAACAGCACGGCCGAATAGGCGTCGAAGACGTTGCCGACAATGGCCAGGAGCTGGTCGTAAAACGGTGCGTCCATTATGTCGCTTCAGGCGTTCCCGCCGGCAATGCCCGCTGGGGAAAACGGGGCGGTTTCCTTCACGTGGGGCGCGGTAGCAACCGCTGGCCCGGGGCGGCCCGCCGGAGAGTGGCGCAACCAGCCGCAAGTCATGTGCTTTTCGTTTCCCGGCCGACCCCATGCCCGACCGCGCCATGTCCCACCACCATACGAGGCGCGACCTGCCGCGTCAAATTTTGCAGTCCCCGGCAAGCGCACTCCGCGAGAGGCTCTTTATAAAAATTTCAAAGTAGGTTATCTGAATATTTTATCCTGGTTTGGCACCCTTTGCCTACGTCGAGGGACGGCCGGCCGGTGCGACAAAAAGACCCCAGCAACACGCGGGACGGACATGAGCTTCGATTGGACCAAGGCATTCAGCCAGGTGGCCGAGGCACCCTTCTTTCAGGACGACCCGCGCCCGAAGGAAGGCGATATCCTGCGCGTCCAGTCCCTGCCCGACCTCAAGCGCTTTCTCGATTGGGTCCACATCAAGTTGTGCCTGCTCAAGCCCTATTTTGAACACGACAACTACCCGGTGGTGGATTTCCGCGAACTTTTGCCCTCCTTCGAGGCCGACGCCTTCGAATACAAGGAGCTGCCCGGCTTTTCCATGGTGGCGCTCGGCCGGCCGCTCAAATATTTCCAAGAAATTTTCCAATACGACATCCTGCATTGCCTGCTCGACTACGCCGACGAGACCTACCGGGACCAGTGTCCGCTGGAATCCTCCATCTTCGCCCAGAACACCCGGGCCTTTTGCGCCCATATGCCCAAGTCGGCCCAGGACCAGTTCCGCAAGGATTTCACCGACGTAGACGTCACGAGCCTGGAGAACTACGCCGCGCTTTTGCCCACCGTCCTCCAGATGGACCGGGCCCACGTCATGTCCCTCGACAGCCAGAACGACTTCTACCTCTCCGGCGTCTACTGCTCGTTTCCGTCCTACCTCGATACGGAACTCAAGCGCTTCGGGCTCAACATCAAGAAATTCCTGGTCGGCGACGACCGGCGCTACGAGCGGCACCGCAATTTCGTCTACCAGTTCCTCATGGAGCTTTACGGCTTCCCCATCGTGTCCGAGCGCCGCACCTCCTCGGCCCTTTTCGCCCGGCGTCTTTTCCGCATGGGCGAAAAGTTCATGGTGCGGGTCCTTGGCCAGACCGACCGGACCATCACCTCGCTCTACTCCCATCCCGAGGCCCGGTTTTATCCGCGCGTGGAAAAAATCGCCCTGGTCGGCGTGGACAAGACCCAGACCGAGGCCATCAAGGCCCTTGGCGAAGGCGGCTATTTCATCGATCCCGACCGGCGGGTGGTCATCGTGCGGGTGCTCTACCGCCAGCACAAATACGACCCCAACAACGTCCGCCAGGACCGGGCCTTGTCCGTGGCCGCCCAGGAAATCATCCATCCCATTACCGGACAGGCGTTTTCCAGGCTCAACCTCGTCAAGGACACCTACAGTCTCTTTCTACGCTTAAATGACATCGTGCGCGGTGAATACAACGGCCGCATCGTCTACAAGCGCAACGAGATCGTGGAAAACACCGACACCCACGAAAAAAAGCTCAAGTTCCTCTACTCCTGGCTGTCCAAGCACCAGCGGCGCATTATCGGCTATTCCGATGAATTCTATTCCAATGTCGTCAAGGTGCTCGACAATTACATGCTCAATGCCGACCATTATGATGATTTCAACGCCGTGCGGGAACTCTACCAGGAGGTCTGGTCGAAATACAGCTACATCCAGCAGGCCCGCAAGGTGAAGATGCTCGAGGATCTCCAGGACCGCAACTACAAGGGTGAAAACCTCACCTACCAGCGCATGCTCTCGCTTTTTACCGAAATACTGAACGATCTCAAGTTCGAGATCGTCAACTACTTCGATTCCCTTGTGGAGCGCGTGCTTTCCCTGGGCGACATGATCCTCAATGATCGCTACCTGCTGCGCCATTACATCCGCAAAAAGGACACGGAGCTGACCACTTATGGCCAATCCGTGAAAAAGACCTATGGACGTCTGGTGGCCCTGCTCGACGAGTTCCGGGCCATCCGCAAGATCAAAAAGGAACAGGGCATCGTCGTCCCCCTGCTGGCGCAAAACTGACGTCTCGCGCATATTGCAACCCACAAGCGGAGCATTTTCGTGCAACATCTCGTAAAAACACCCCTTTCGGACTGGAACCACGACCATGGGGCCAAGATGGTCCCCTTCGCCGGCTTCGACATGCCCGTGCAGTACGCCTCCATCCTGGCCGAGCACGAGCAGACTCGCCAAAAAGCCGTCGTTTTCGACATCTGCCACATGGGCGAATTCTACCTCTCCGGCCAGGGCGCGGCGGCGGCCCTGGGGCTGGCCGTCACCCACGACCTGGAGACCCTGGCCCCGGGCAAATGCCGCTACGGTTTTTTGCTCAACGATGCCGGCGGCGTGGTCGACGACCTCATCATCTATTGCCTGGCTGCCGACAGCTACATGCTCGTGGTCAACGGCGCGCGCATCGACGTGGATTTCGAAACCGTCAAATCGCGGCTGCCGGCCGGGCTCACCTTCACCGACGCCTCGGCCGAAACGGCCAAGATCGACCTGCAGGGGCCGCTGGCCTTCGACGTGCTCAAGGACCGCGTGCCGGGCGATTTTTCAGGACTCAAATACTTCAACTTCGCCTGGACGGACTTCGACGGCCAAAAGCTCATGGTCAGCCGCACCGGCTACACGGGCGAACTCGGCTACGAACTGTTTCTGCCGGCCGGCAAGGCCGTGGCCCTGTGGGAGGCGCTTTTGGCCGATCCCCGGGTGGCCCCGGCCGGACTCGGCGCGCGCGACACCCTGCGCCTGGAAATGGGCTATCCCCTCTACGGCCAGGACCTCGACGAAGACCATACCCCGGCCGAGGCCGGCTACGGCTGGCTGCTCACCTCCCCCGCCGAGTACGCGGGCAAAAAGGGGGGCGGGGCCGTCCGTCAAAAGCTCATCGCCCTGGAAATTCCCGGACGGCGCAGCGCCCGCCACGGCGACGCGGTTATGGACAAGGCCGGCAAGACCGTGGGCGTGGTGACGAGCGCCTCCTTCGCCCCGAGCCTCGGTCATGCCGTCGCCCTGGCCTACGTCGCCGCCGACGCGGCCGAGGCCAAAAGCTTCACGATCGCGGCGGCCCGGGCCGAACTGCCGGCCATTCGCCGCGCCCTGCCCTTCTACAAGTCCGGCACCGCCCGCAAAAGCGTGGCGGGGTAAGAATGCCTCCGGCGGACAGGGGGAAACTTTTTGAAAAAAATTTTCCCCTGGACCTCCTTCAAAAACTTCTAAAGGGGTTGTGAAGCCTGACCATGGGCAGACCCGACGCATTTTACATTCCCCCCGAGGCATTCGGGGAACCCTACGTCCTGACCGGCGGGGAAGCGGCTCACTGTGCCAAGGTGTTGCGCAAGAAGACCGGGGAAAGCATCCGGGCCTTCGACGGACAGGGACGGGAGGGGCTTTTCCGCATCACCGCCGTGTCCCGGGACCGGGTGGACTTGGCGGCGCAGTCTCTGGCCGAGGTTCCCCTTCCGACGACGCGCCTTTTTCTCGCCGCCGGCTTTTCCCGCTCCACCCGGCGTGATTTTTTCCTGGAAAAAGCCGTGGAACTGGGCGCGGCCGGCATCCTTTTCTGGCAGGCCACCCACAGCCAGGGCCGCATGCCGGATACCCCCAAGGACTCCTGGAAAGCGACGCTCGTTGCCGCGGCCAAACAATGCGGCGCGGCCCGGTTGCCCGAACTGGACGTGGTCCCGGGCGGCGCCGCCGGCCTTGTGGCCGCCTGTTCCCACCGCTTCGACCGCCGCTATCTCCTGTGGGAAGCGCCGGGACTCGATCGCCGTATCCGCCTGGACGACGTCGGCGCGCCGGGCGAGGCTCTCTTCGTGCTCGGGCCCGAAGGCGGGCTGACGGACGCCGAAGCCCAGACCTTCCAGGACGCCGGCTACGCGCCCGTAAGCCTCGGCGAGCGGGTACTGCGCTTTGAGACGGCGGGTCTGGCTGTTCTGGCCCTGGGTCTGGTCGCCCCCCCGCCCCCCGCCCCGTCCCGGGGTTGATTCCGGCTTTATCAAACCGCCCAAACCCGCTATGAGGGGGGAGTCGCACGTTTGTCGGGCGACGCGCCAAACCGCCGGGAAGCCCAGCCCGGTACCGAGGAGCCGCATGGGAGAGGACAAACGCCGGCGCAGCCGGGTCTGCGCCCACTTCGACGCCTACGTCTACATAGACGGCGAAAAAATACCGGTCAGCACCCAGAACATCAGCATGAAGGGCGCCCTGTTCGATCCGGAGCCCAGACTGGCCGAAGGACGCGAGTGTACCATCGTCTTCAGTCTGGCCAAGGACATCAAGGTCCGGCTCAAGGGCCAGATCGTACGCGCCAACGACGAGGGGCTGGCCATCGATTTCGAGAGCATGGACGAAAACGCCTTTTTCCATCTGCGCAACATGGTGCGCTACTCGGCCGACGACGCGGACAAGATCGACGAGGAGCTGCAGGTTCCGGCCTTCGAGCCCGGGCGCGACGGAGACGACCGCTGATGCGCCCGCTCCGTCTGTTCGCCGCCGCCTGTGCCGTGGCCGCCCTGGCCTTCGCCCTGCCGCGAACGGTCCCGGCCGGCGGCCTGGACCAGGCCAAAGCGGGGCTTAACGCCCTGGCAAAAGGCAATTACGCCAAAGCGATAACCAACCTGACCGAAGCCATCGATTCCAACGAATTGCCCGAGGAGAAAGCCTACCTGTTCTATACGGCCCGGGGAAATGCCCGCAAGGCCGACGGTGACCCGCTCGCGGCCATCGGGGACTATTCCGCCGCGCTCCAGAAAAATCCTCATTACGCGCCGGCGGCCTTCAACCGGGGCAACGCCCAGTTCGCCCTGCACCATTACGACAAGGCCATCGCGGATTATTCCCTGGCCCTGGACATCGACGTGGCCAACGCCAAGGCGCTCAACAACCGGGGCGCGGCCTGGTTCAAAAAGGGCAATCTGCAAAGCGCCCTGGCCAACTATACCCTGGCCATCGCCATCAACGGCGACGACCCGGACATCTATCTCAACCGGGGCAAGGTCTACGAGGCCATGGGAGAACCGGAAAAGGCCCGCGAGGACTTTCTCCAGGTCAAAAAGATCGATCCTTCGGCCAAGACGCCCCTCGATTGAGGTCGCCGGCCAGCCTCCCGCGCCCGGTCATCGGCTGGAGGTCTTTTTGTCACGACCCGCGCCACGGCCTTGACGCATGATCGGCTCCGTGGTTTCATCCCCATGCTGCAATAAACCCCCAACAAGAGGTGCACCATGGGCCTTCGAACCACCACACTCCTGGCAGGCGTGTTTTTCCTTTTCCTGTTTGCCTTCGCCATGGCCACACCGGCAATTGCCGGCGACCTCCTCCTGGCGCAAGGACCACCCATGCAAGGGCAACAAGGTCGCCCCATGGGCGGAGGCGGCCAGGGCGGCGGCCAAAACAGCTGCATGCAGAGCTACCAGCGCTGCGTCATGATCTGCGCCGGAGTGGCCAACTGCATCAACAACTGCAACGTGGGCTATGCCGCCTGCACCCAGCAGGGCGGCGGCGGACGTCCCGGCGGCCAGGGCGGCGGCCCGAGACCGGGCAAGTAGTTTCGCGCAAAAAAGCCGGGGGAGAACCTTTTTGAAAAAAGATTCTCCCCCGGACCCCCTCTCCAAAAACTTCTCAAAAAAACAGCCCGTTGTGTAGCCCACGCCCCCACTAAAAAGTTTAGGAAAGGGAGAGCGCGAGAGGGGAGAACCCTTTAAAAAAGGGTTTCCCCTCTCGCACTTTCTTTTCTCAACTTCTTCCCTCTAATCGATACGGTAGTGGCAGCCCAGGGAACGGCGGTTTTGCATGGCCGCGATGGTGATGGTGTAGGCGGCCTGGCAACCGTGGAAGAGGTCCACGATAGCCTTGGACAGGGGCGTTTCACGGTAGAAGTCGTGGATGTGCTTGTTGAGTTCGCGCAGGTCTTCGAAGGCCCGCTTGAGCCGTGAGCTCGACCGGTTGATGCCCACGTAGTTCCACATGGTGTTGCGGATGGTGGCCCAGTCCTGGGCAATGAGCGCCGGGTCCTCGTTGCGGTTGGAGCCGGGGCTGACCCAGTCCGGGATGCTGTCCACCAGCCGGCGGCCGAGCGACGTCTTGTGTCCGGCTCGCTTGCCGATGTCGTGACCGACGCTGTAGCCCCACAGCAGGCACTCGAGCAGCGAGGTGCTGGCCAGCCGGTTGGCCCCGTGGATGCCGGTGCAGCCGCATTCGCCGGCGGCGTAGAGCCGCTCCAGGGTGGTGCGTCCGGCATTGTCGGTCAGCACGCCGCCGCAGAAGTAGTGGGCGGCCGGTACAACGGGAATGGGCTGCTTGGTGATATCGATGCCGAGCTGGAGGCAGCCCTTGTACACGGTGGGGAAGTGCGTTTCCAGGCCTTTGACGTAGCTGGCCACGTCCAGGTAGACGCAATCGTGGTCGGTTTTGAGCATCTCGGCCAGGATGGCCCGGGTCACAATGTCGCGCGGGGCCAGGTCCGCCCTCGGGTCGTAACGCTGCATGAAGGGCTCGCCCTTGTCGTTGACGAGCCGCGCCCCTTCGCCGCGAAGGGCCTCGGTGACCAGCAGCCGGCGTTCCGCCCGGTGGAAAAGCGTGGTCGGGTGGAACTGCATGTACTCCACGTTCATGACCTTGGCGAAGGCGCGCGAGGCCATGGCCAACGCCGAACCTATGGAGGAGCGGGTGTTGGAGGTGTGCAGGAAAAGCCGGCCGCAGCCGCCCGTGGCCAGGACCGTGTAGTCGGCCAGGATGGTTTCCACCTGCCCCGAGACTTCGTTTAAGACGTAGGCTCCCAGGCACTGGTTGAGCAGCTGGTACTTGAATTCCAGAAGCGTGGCGTGGTGGTGCGAGGTGAGCAGGTCCACGGCCGTGCGCCGGGCCAGGATCTTGATGGCCGGGTTGGCCTTCACCGCCGCCATGAGCCCTTCCATGATGGCCCGGCCGGTGCGGTCGGCCATGTGGAGGATACGGGCCACGCTATGGCCGCCTTCCTTGCCCAGATGGTAGCCGCCACCTTCGCCCTTGCGGTCGAACGGCAGCTGCAAGCGGTCGATGAGCAGCTCCTGGACCACCTGCGGCCCGCGTTTGGCCAGGTATTTGACGGCGCGCGGGTAGTTGTGCCGCCAGCCGCAGGTCAGCATGTCGCGTTCCAGAAGCTGGGGCGAATCCTCCTCCCCGCGAAAGACGATGCCGCCCTGGGCCAGGGCGCTGTTGCCGTCGTCGAGGTCGTCCCCCGACGTCAGCAGAATCACTTCCAGGCCGGCGTCGGCCAGCGTCAGCGCCGCCGTGAGTCCGGCCACCCCTGATCCGACGACCAGGGCATTGGCGTGCATACGGTAGACCATGCGTCCTCTCCCATGCGGCCCGCGCGTCAGGCCGAAACTTCAAGCATCCGCGTCACGGCGGCTGTGGCCGGCACGCGCACGTCATCCGAAACGGTCACAGGCGCGGCCGCGTCCAGCCCTTCAAGCAGGGCGAGCAGGTTTTCCTCGGTCCCCTTGGCCATGTTCGAACAACTCGAGACGCACAGGGGGCGAATCGTCTTTTCGCCCTGGTAGCGCCGGGCCAGCCGGGACACCAGATTGATCTCCGTGCCGATGACGATCTCCGCGCCCTGGGGAGCCTCGGCCACGTATTTGATGATAAAGGAGGTGGAACCGGCGGCATCGGCGGCCTGCACGGTTTCCGGGGCGCACTCGGGATGGACCACCACCTTGACTCCGGGGTGCGCCTTGCGCACAGCGGCTATATCCCGGGCCTTGAACCGTGAATGGATCACGCACTGGCCGGGCCACAAAAGGACTTCGGCCTCCCCGGCCGCCTGTAAATCCAGGTGCGCGCCGCCGCCCCGGATATCGAGAATGTGCCGGCGCCCGGCCGGAACGCCCAGGGCGTCGCAGGTATTTTGCCCAAGCATCTTGTCCGGCAAAAAGAGCACGCCACGTCCCTGCTCCAGCGCCCAGCGCAGCATCTTGCCAGCATTGGCCGAGGTGCACACCGACCCGCCGCGCGCGCCGACAACCGCCTTCACCGCGGCCGAGGAGTTGACGTAGGTGAGCGGCAGCACGTCGCGGCCGGCGGCGCTTAAGCGGTTAAGCACCGTGGCCACCAGTGACGCCGGGGCCATCTCGGACATGACGCAGGCGGCGTCCGGGGCCGGGATGAACACGCGCTGGCCCTCTTTCGCCAGCATGGCCGCGGTTTCGGCCATGAAAAACACGCCGCAAAAGACGATATCCCGGGCGGAGAGTCCGGCCACCTTGCGGGAAAGTTCGAGGGAGTCGCCCAGGATGTCGGCATGGGCCACCACCGCGTCACGCTGGTAATGGTGGGCCAGGATAGCCAGGGACTCGCCCCGGCTGCGGCGAATCGCCGTAATCCGCTCGGCAAGGGAAGCGTTCATGGGGGCTCCTTACAGCAGCATGCTGAAATCGGCGCTTGGGGCGGAATGGGTGATGCGCCCCACGGACACGAAATCCGCGCCGAGCGCGCCGATGGCGGCCAGGGCGGAAAGGTCCACCCCGCCGCTGACCTCGGTTTCGATGCCGGCCGGGACGAGTTTCAAGGCCTGGCGCATGACGTCCGGGCCCATGTTGTCGAGCATGAGCCGCGCCGGCCGCTCGGCCACGGCCTGCGTCACCTCGTCCAGGTTGCGGCACTCGATTTCCACCGGCGGCATGGCAGTCGGATCGTCCTTGTAGGCGCGGCGCACGGCGGCCATGGCCTGCGGGATGCCGCCGGCCCGGTCGATGTGGTTGTCCTTGAGCATGATCATGGCGGCCAGATCCAGGCGGTGGTTGACCCCGCCGCCGACCACGACGGCGTATTTCTCGGGATAGCGCAGCCCGGGCAGGGTCTTGCGGGTGTCGAGCAGCCGCGTTCTCGTGCCGGCCAGGGCGGCCACGCCCCTGGCCACCATGTTGGCTATGCCCGAGAGGTGGCACAGAAAATTGAGCATGACGCGCTCGGCCTTGAGCAAGGTCACGGCCGGGCCGTCGATGACCGCGACCACGGTCCGATCCGGGACCTTGTCCCCGTCGGCGACCTTGAGGTCGATCTGACAGCGGGCCGTTTGGCCCATGCGGTCGAGGACCAGGGGCAGGATGGGCAGGCCGGCGACCAGCGTGTCCTCCTTGGCCACAATGGTGGCGCGCAGACGGTCGTCGGGCGCGAAAACGGCCATGGACGTGCGGTCTTCGCCGTCTTCCTCCAGGGCGAGGTCGATGGCGCGCACCAGGAACTGCCGGGCCGGGCCGGCGAAAAACGCCTCGAATCGGGGATCTGTCATGGGCGCATCCGCGGGTAGGGGCCGAAGGACTCCACTGCCTCCGGCCGGGTGGAGGGAACGCCCCGGACGCCACGACACGTCACGAAAGCCTTCCCCGAAAAGCCACCGGCCGTAAGACCGGTCGCCGTGAAAAAAATAGCTTTTTTGGCCCACCCGGGCAAGGGAAGGGGCTGGCGACATTTGTCCTTTTTACCGTCCGGAGCGGGACGCCTTTACCCAGGCGGCCCCGCCCGTCACCCCTGCCGCTTGCGCAGCCGCGCCAGTCGGGCGGCCAGGCGCGGCTCCTGGCCCTGGTCCTTGGCCTGGTAGAACTGCCGGCCGGCCAGTTCCTCGGGCAGATAGTCCTGGTCCACCCAGGCCTCGGGGTAGGCGTGGGGATACTTGTAGCCCTTGCCGAACCCCCACTCCCGCTGCAGTCTGGTGGAGGGGTTTCGCAGGTGCAGCGGCACGGGCTTGAGCCCCGCCTGCATGATCTCCTTTTTGGCGGCAAGGTAGGCGGCGTAGGTGCTGTTGCTTTTGGGCGCAAGCGCCAGATAGACGGCGGTCTGGGCCAGGGGAATGAACCCCTCGGGCATACCGATGCGCTCCACGGCCTCGGTGGCGGAAACGGCCAGGGGCAAGGCCATGGGGTCGGCCAGGCCGATGTCCTCGGAGGCGGAAATCATGAGCCGGCGGCAGCAAAAGCGCGGGTCCTCGCCGGATTCGAGCAGGCAGGCCAGATAATAGAGCGCCGCGTCCGGATCGCTGCCCCGAATGGATTTGATCATGGCCGAGGCCAGTTCGTAGTGGGAATCGCCGTCGCGGTCACCCCGGGCGAGCGCCTCGGGCAGCTGTTTTTTGAGTTCCTCCGGGGCGCGCTTTTCCTCGGGCAGCGCGGCGGTGAATTCAATCAGGTTCAAAAGCGTGCGCCCGTCGCCGGAAGAAAGCATGGCCACGGCCTCCAGGCTCTCCGGCGCCAGCTCCATGCCGGCCTCCCGGGCCCCCCGCTCGGCCAGGACCAGCAGCTCGGCCTGGGACAGGGGCCGCAGCCGAAAGACGTGCAGCCGGGAAAGGAGCTGGCGCGTCACGGAAAACGACGGGTTTTCCGTGGTGGTGGCCAAGAGTACGATCTCGCCGGTTTCGAGCAGCGGCAGAAAAAAATCCTGTTGGGCCTTGGAGAACCGGTGCAGTTCGTCGAGGATCAGGATTTCCTTGCCCTTAATCAGTTCACGTAGCGCGGCCAGCCCAGCTTCCGGGGCGCTGACCCGCACATACGGCCGTCCCTTGGCCCGGGCCAGGATCAGGGCCAGGGTGGACTTGCCGCAGCCCGGCGGACCGAAAAAAAGCAGGCTCGGCAGGCGCGGCGCGGCCAGCATGGTCTCAAGCCTGGAAATCACGTGGGTCTGGCCGACGAAACCGTCGAGAGCCCCGGGACGAATGCGTTCGGCCAGGGGCCGTTTTTCATTGCCGAGCAAATCCATGAAAACCTTTCATCTTTTTACGTCGTAAGGGGTGTCTATTTTCCGGACGGATCTCCCCCGCCGGACATGTCCTTTGCCCGCCCGGTCGCGGCGGCCACCTGATCGGCCGTCGGACGATAGCGCAGCATGAACCGGGCCGGCGAATCCCCCGGAGCTTCCAGCACGGCGTCCACCGCGCCCATACGCCACAGGCAAATTGCCATCTTGGCCGCGTCGCGGCAATAGGGCGCGCCGTAGGCCGCGGTCAGGCGCTCGCGCAGCGTCGCCGCGTCCCCGGGCGAGCCCAGCCGGGCGGAAACCGAAAAGAACCGGCCCCGGTAAAAGGCCAGTACAGGCGCGGGCAACCGCACGCCGTAAAATGCCGCGTCACCCGTCGGCAGGGTGTAAAAACGCAGGTCCCCGGCCACTGCGGAGGGCAGCGGCACCCGCTCGGGCGCGGCGGCCGGCGGCGGCGGATCGCCAAAGGCCAGCCCGGCGAACCCCGAAGGCGGTTCGGGAGATGAGGAACAGGCGGCCAGGACCAGCAACCCGGCCAGGAGCAGACCGGCCATCCCCGGGAAAAGCGGTCCCGCGATGGCCGGTTTCGGGCTTGCCGGGCCGGCGGGCGCGGCCGACGGGGGAGACGGGGAATGCGGCCGTCGCCGCAGGGACTGCCCCGATTGCATCAGTGCAACCGACCAAAGCAACACGGATGTTACACTGCAATAAAAAAATTTTACATCATGCAATGGTATTTTTACCATAAATATCTTCCCATATAAAATAAACAAAATATATTTTTTCTGTCTTTCACGAAAAAAAGATACATTTATACTGTCGATACTCCACAAAAACTCCTCGCCTTGACCTGATTTTTTAAGATGATAACCTCATCACGATCAGCACATGTTTTTATCTATTTTCACTTGTACCCAGGATACGCATGGAAAAAATAATCATACAAAATTTAGTAAAGATTTTCGGTGACAAACCGGAAAAAGCCCTCTCCCTGCTGCGCCAGGGCCACTCCAAAAAAGACATCATGGCCGCCACAGGGCAGGCCGTGGGCGTGGCCGACGTCTCCTTCACCGTGGACGAAGGCGAGATCATGGTCATCATGGGCCTTTCCGGCAGCGGCAAATCCACCCTCGTACGCTTGATCAACCGCCTCATCGAGCCCACCAGCGGCAAGGTCGTCATCGACGGCCAGGACGTGGGCGCCCTCTCGGAACGCGAACTCACGGAATTTCGGCGCACCAAGTTCGGCATGGTCTTTCAGAATTTCGCCCTCCTCCCCCATCGCACCGTGGCCGCCAATGTGGAATTCGGCCTGGAGATCAAGGGCATGCCGCCAATCGAAAGGCAGGGCCGGGCCATGGACGCGCTGAAGCAGGTGGGCCTTTCCGGTTGGGAAGACCGCAAGCCCGCCGAACTTTCCGGCGGCATGCAGCAGCGCGTGGGCCTGGCCCGGGCCCTGGCGCTGGACCCGGACATCCTGCTCATGGACGAGGCCTTCTCCGCCCTGGACCCGCTTATCCGCCGCGACATGCAAGACGAGCTGCTGTCCCTCCAGGACACCGTCAAAAAGACCATCCTTTTTATTACCCACGACCTCGACGAGGCCGTCAAGCTCGGCGACCACATCGTGCTCATGAAAGACGGGGCCGTCGTCCAGACCGGCACGGCCGAGGACATCCTGACCAACCCGGCCAGCCGCTACGTCGAACGTTTCGTGGAAGACGTGGACTTTTCCAAGGTGCTCTCCGCCCGCTCGGTCATGCTGCCCCCGGCCGTGACCGCCCTGGCCCGCCACGACGGCCCGAGGCTCGCCCTACACAAGATGGCCGAGGCCGGCATTTCCAGCCTTTTCGTCATCGGCCGCGACAAGCGCCTGGAAGGCATGGTCACGGCCATGGACGCCTCCGACGCCGTCAGACGCGGCGAACGCAGCCTGGACGGCGTCGTGCGCCAGGTGGACAAACGCGTCTCTCCCGATGCTTCGGTCCAGGAGGTCATGCCGCTTCTGGCCGCAGACCGCGCCCCCGTGGCCGTGGTCGACGAGGCCAATAAACTGCTCGGCATCATCGTCCAAGGATCGCTTCTGGCCGGACTGGCCGACAAAGGGAGGGGTGAAAATGGCATATGAACTGCCGCGCATTCCCCTTGGCCAGGGCATCGAAATCAGCATCGATTTTCTCTCCGACCATCTGGCCCCGCTGACCAAATCCATTTCCCTGGTCCTTGAGACCGCCATCGACGCCATGGGCGCGGCGCTCATGGCCGTGCCGCCATGGATGCTCATCATCGCCATCGCCATTCTGGCCTGGCGGCTGGGCTCCCGGCGCATCGGGCTGCTGGCGCTCTTCGGCCTGACGCTGGTCTGGGACCTGGGACTTTGGGAGCCCACCATCTCCACCATCATCCTGGTTCTTTTCTCCACGGTCATCGCCACGTCCATCGGCGTGCCGCTTGGCATCCTGGCCGCCATGCGGCCGGGGTGGGGCCGCATCATCATGCCGCTGCTCGACTTCATGCAGACCATGCCGGCCTTCGTCTACCTCATCCCGGCCATCCCCTTCTTCGGTCTGGGGCCGGTGTCGGCCATCTTTTCCACGGTCATCTTCGCCATGCCGCCGTCCATAAGGCTCACCTGCCTGGGCATCCGGCAGGTGCCGGAATCCCTGACCGAGGCCGCCGATGCCTTCGGGGCCACGCGCATGCAGCGCCTGCGCAAGGTCGAACTGCCGCTGGCCCTGCCCACCCTCATGGCCGGCGTCAACCAGACCATCATGCTGTCGCTGTCCATGGTGGTCATCGCGGCCATGATCGGCGCCCGCGGCCTTGGCGGCGAGGTCTGGAAGGCCATCCAGCGTCTGGAGCCGGGACTCGGCTTCGAGGCCGGTCTGGCCGTGGTCATCGTCGCTGTCATCCTCGACCGGGTGACGCAGAAACTCGGCTCGAAAAACGTCTGAAACCCGAAACCAACAACCAAGGAGGCCCTGTGAAAAAGACCGCCTGGTACGTCATTGCCGCCACTATCGTTTCCCTGACCGCCGTGCTGTGGGGTACGCCCGCGCCGGCCGCTTCGAAAAACACCGTGAAGCTCGCCTATGTGGAATGGGCCTGCGCCACGGCTTCCACCAACCTGGTCAAAGCCGTGCTCGAGGAAAAGTTGCACAAGAAAGTCGAGATCCTGCCCGTCTCGGCCGCCGCCATGTGGCAGGCCGTGGCCTCGGGCGACGTGGACGGCATGGTCACCGCCTGGCTGCCCGTCACCCACGGCAATTACCTCAAAAAGGTCAAGGACAAGGTCGTCAACCTCGGCGTCATCATCCCCGGCGCGAAAATCGGCCTCGTCGTTCCGGATTACGTGACCATCGACTCCATCGCCGATCTGGAAGGCGCCAAGGCCAAATTCAGCGGCAAGATCATCGGCATCGATCCGGGCGCGGGCATCATGAGCAAGGCCGAGGCGGCCATCAAGGACTACGGCCTGACCGGCTACAAGCTGGTGGAAGGCTCCGACGCCACCATGACCGCCGCCCTGGCCGACGCCGTGAAGCACAAGGAATGGGTCGTCATCACCGGCTGGACCCCGCACTGGATGTTCGGGCGCTTCCATCTCAAATACTTGCAGGACCCCAAGGGCGTCTTCGGCGGCGACGAGACCATCAACGCCATCGTCCGCAAAGGGCTTAAGGAAGACAAGCCCGGGGTCTACGCCTTCCTGTCCAAGTACAAGCTGCCCATGTCCGACCTGCAGGCGCTCATGGCCGCCAACAAGGAAAACGGCAAACCCTACGAAAACGCCAAGAAGTTCATTGCCGAGCACCAAAAGCTCGTGGACTCCTGGCTGTAAGCGTCACACGCTGCCGGCCGCGCCGCCGCCCGACCAAGGACGACGGCGCGGCCGGTTTTTCCCCAAAACACCCAACCATCCCACGAGAGACGCATGCGGTATTTTTTCATGCGCCAAGGCAGTTCCCTGACGTTTTTCAAACCCCAAAGAAGCCGCGTCCGCCTGGTTCTTCTCCTGGTCCTTGCCATAGGAGCCGGGGCCGCCGCCCTGGCTTTTCTGCGCAACGCCGGCCCCAGGCCGTCCGTCCCCCTCGTCGACGCCTGTCCGCCCTGGGCCGGGCAGTACTGCGACCCGCGAGAAAACCTTTTCGCGCGCACCGACGAGGAAGACCCTTCCGAAGAAGTGCTCGAGGGCTCGGTCAAACCCGGCCAGACTCTCGGCGGCATTCTTGGAGACTATGTCGATGCGGCCGCCCTGGCCGGCCTCGACAACCCCGACGACTTCTCCTTCGCCAGCATCCAGTCCGGCCAACCCTACCGGCTGACCGTGCGCGACAAGGAGCTCGTGGCCTTCGAATACGACATCAGCCCCACCGAGACCCTGGTCATCGACAGCGCAAAAGGCGACCTGCAAGCCCGCGTCGAAACCAAGCAGTGCGAAACCCGCACCGGCGTCATGGCCGGCACGGTGGACTCCAGTCTTTTCAAGGCCGTGGAGGACGCCGGCGGCGACGCCCAGACCGCCGTGGCCCTGGCGGACGTGTTTGCCAGCGACATCGACTTCTGCCGCGACGTGCAGCCCGGCGACACCTTCTACGCGGTGGTGGAAAAACGCTACGCCGAGGGCAAACTTATCGGCATCGGCCGGGTGCTGGCCGCCCGCTACGTGAACGCGGGGAAAACCTACGAAGGGTTCGCCCTGCTCGGCCGGGGGGGCAAACCCGAGTATTTCGACGCCGACGGCCGGCCGCTGCGCAAGGCCTTTCTGCGCGCGCCGCTGTCGTTTCTGCGCATCACCTCGCGGTTTTCCGGCTCGCGCCTGCACCCCATCCTCAAGGTCCGCAAGCCGCATTACGGCGTGGACTACGCCGCGCCCACCGGCACGCCGGTCTGGAGCGTGGGGGCCGGGGTGGTGGTCGAACGCGGCCGCAACCGGGCCGCCGGCAACTACGTCACCGTGCGCCACAGCCGCACCTGGGTCACGCGCTACAACCACTTCAGCCGCTTCGCCAAGGGAATCCGCAAAGGGTCCAAGGTCTCCCAGGGGCAGGTCATCGGCTACGTCGGCCAGACCGGCTTCGCCACCGGCCCCCACCTGGACTTCCGCATCTATAAGGACGGCAAGCCGGTCAACGCCCTGGCCAATCCCAATATGCAGGCCGATCCGCTGCCGGCCGCCAAACTGGCCAGTTTCAAGCGGCAGGCCGCCCGGCTGGAAGCCCTCATGGACCGGGCCTTGCAAACCAAGGACCTGGCCACGCGCGACACTTCCGACACAAAGGGCCTTCAGTAAGCGAGGCGCTCCAAAATGACGTTGCTGACCAAAAAGCCGTTTTTGGTCAGCCGCAGGTGGCCGGCGCTGATGCGAATGAGTTCATTTTGCCGCAGCGCCGTGACGAGGCCTTCGTTGTCCTTGATGAAATCCCGGCCCGTGGCCTGGCGGTAGGCGGCCAGGCGCAAGCCCTTGGCCGTGCGCAGCGACAACATCACCATCTCCCGGACCTTTTCCGCATCGGTCAAGGCCACGCCGCCCTGGCCGCACTTGCCGGCCCGCACAAGCGCACCCCACTCCCGCAGATCGGACGGGTTCTCATGGCGCACACCCTCAAGCGTGGAAACTGCCGCCGGGCCGAGCCCAAGATAGTCCTTGCCTTCCCAGTAGCCGCTGTTGTGGCGGCTTAGAAACCCCATGCGGGCAAAATTCGAGATCTCGTATTGCAGGTAGCCCGCTTCCTCCAGAAACTCGGCCCCGCGCACATACATGCGCCCCTGCTCGCTCTCGCCCGGCAGCGTCACGCCCCCCGCCGCGACGTCCTCGGCCAGGGGCGTGCCCGCCTCCACCGTCAGCCCGTAACAGGACAGGTGCTCCGGCCGCAGCTTGACCGCCGCTTTGAGCTGCTCCAGCCACACGGCCTCACGCTGGCCCGGCAGGCCCCAGATGAAATCCAGGCTGATGTTTTTAAACCCCACCCGCCGGGCCAGCCCATAGGCGGTGAGAGCCTGTCCCGCATCATGGGGCCGGCCGAGAAACCGCAAATCCGTGTCGGACAGGCTCTGCACGCCGAGGCTCAGCCGGTTGACGCCATACTTCAAAAGCGACTTTAAATACGGCCCGTCCACGGCCGAATCCGGATTGGCCTCGAACGTCCACTCGACCACAGCATCCAGATCGAACTGCCGCCGCAACTCCGGCATGATCCGCGCAAGCGCCCACGGCGGCAGCAGGCTCGGCGTGCCGCCCCCGAAATAGATCGTCTCCAGCTTCGGCCGCGCAAGCTTGCGCCCCCAATGCCGTATCTCCAATAGCAACGACGCCACGTAGGCCTCGACCTGCCCCATGTCGAACGGCCGCGACACGAACGAACAATACCGGCACTTGCCCCGGCAAAACGGTACGTGGATGTAGAGCAGCATGGCGGGCCGAACGATACGGCCCTTGCGCGCGCCCCGCAAGCAGGCGGAAAATTTCCATAGCCTTCTTGAATGCGGCGCTTCGCCGCTGGCGCGGTTGTTGCCGCAATCGTGTCCGGCGTCGAGGGGCGAAAGCCCATCGTGCCGCCGGGCCGATTGCGGCAACTAACATACGGCATCCCGCCGCCCAAAGACCCCAATCAATCAAACACCCCCGCTGCATTTCCCCCACTCAACTGCCCCAACCCGGTAAAAGGGGGTCCGGGGGACATCAAGTCCCCCGGCGGGGGGAGGGGCAGAGCCCCGCCCTCTTTCTTCCTCGCCTGCCTATTTGCCATCCAGTTCGCCGACGCTACGAAGCGCCTCGTAGAGCACGATCGAGGCGGCGTTGGCGAGGTTGAGGCTGCGCACCTGGCCCCAGATGGGGATACGCAGGCGCACGGGGGCGACGTCGAGAAGCGATTCGGGCAATCCCCGGCTTTCGGTGCCGAAGACGAGGGAATCGTCCGTGGTGTAGGTCAGGGTGTGGTAGGGAGCCGCCACGTGCCCCCGGTTGCCGGCGGTGGTGGCGACGAGGCGATTGTTAGGCCTGGCGGCCAGGTAGTCGTCGAAGCACTCCCATACGGTAAGGTTGACGTGGGGCCAGTAATCGAGGCCGGCGCGCTTGAGGTAGCGGTCTTCGAGGGAGAATCCCAGTGGCTTGATGAGGTGCAGGGGCGTTTTGGTTGCGGCGCAAAGTCTGGCCACGCTGCCGGTATTCTGGGGGATTTCCGGCTCGTAGAGAACGACTTCGATCACGCCGTCTCCTTGGTGTAGGGCGTGTTCTTGCGGTAGACGGTGCCCTGGAAGGCGGCGATGGCCTCATCGGCGTCGTTGCTGATGGTGACGGCATAGGTGGCCATTTTGTTGCCGCAGGAAATTTCGCGGGCTTCGGCGTAAAGGGTCTTGCCGGTGCCGGGTTTGATGTAGGCGATGGTGGCGGAGACGGCCAGACACAACTTGCCGTAGCCGTTGGAGGCCACGGCCAGGGCCAGGTCGGCCAGGGAGAAGATGGCGCCGCCGTGGGCGATGCCCGCACCGTTTTTGAGATTGTCGGTCAGGTCCATGGCCGCTTTCGCATAGCCGGGTTCGGCTTCGAGGAGACGGATGCCAAGGTGGGCGGCCAGGGCGTCACGTTCAACAAACCACTGCATATCCATGAAGAACTTCCTTTGTCATTTGGGAGAGTGCCGTGAAATTTCGGGATGGAACGCCAGGCGTGGTTGTTTGTCAAGCCGGGGGATTGCGGGTATACGGGGACGTCGCCGTTGCCGATGGAGGGGATCAGGATGCCGAGGACCATGTGTGCCTTCGTGCTTGCTTTTGCCGTGCTGACAGGCGTGGTCGGCGTTTGTCCGGCGGCCCCACCGAGTCCGGCCGATCTCATGCGTTCCATCGAAACAGCCCGCAAGGCTATTGCCGAAAACGAAACAATCCTGGCCGCTTATGGCAACGAGTTGCGGACCCTGGTGGGCAATGACCCGGCCTCGGCCAAGCGTCGTGAGGAAATCCGCATCCTCAAGCAGTATTATGCCCATGCGATCGAAGACTATCGGGCCAAGATCACGGACGATTACCGCAAGATCCAAGAGTACAAGGCTCGTGGCGTCCAGTGAAGAACAATCCGCTTTCCCAAATAAAAACGCCTCGCGTTGCGAGGCGTTTCATTTCCTGTAGGTGGTGGGCGATCGGGGATTTGAACCCCGGACTTCCACCGTGTGAAGATGGCACTCTAACCGCTGAGTTAATCGCCCGTCGAAGAAAGTATGCTGACCGACCTGAATTGGCAAGACTTTTTTTGAGAATCGGGTAAAAAAGTCCTCGGGCGACGGGCCCAGACAACGACAACACCTCATCATAAAAGGATAAAACATCGATGCGACTGCTCGTGACCGGCGGATGCGGCTTTATCGGCTCCAACTTCATCCGCGACATGCTGGACCGCCATGACGACCTGACCATCGTCAACCTCGACGCCCTGACCTATGCCGGCAACCGCCAAAGCCTGTCCGACGTGGAGGCGGCCCATGGCGGTTCCCGCTATTTCTTCGCCCGGGGCGACATCGCCAACAGCGAGCTGGCGCTGCACCTGTTCGAGGAACACCGGATCGAGGCCGTGGTCAATTTCGCGGCCGAGACCCACGTGGACCGCTCCATAAACGACGCCTCGCCTTTCATCCGCACCAACGTGGCCGGCACCCAGAGCCTGCTCGACGCGGCCAGGCTCTTCGGCATCGAGCGCTTCGTCCACGTCTCCACCGACGAGGTCTACGGCACGCTGGGCCCGGACGGAAAATTCTCCGAGGAAACGCCGCTTGCCCCCAACAGCCCCTACTCGGCCAGCAAGGCCGGAGCGGACATGCTGGTGCGGGCGGCCCACGAGACCTACGGCATGGACACGGTCATCACCCGCTGCTCCAACAACTACGGCCCGTTCCAGTTCCCGGAAAAGCTCATTCCCCTCATGTTCTCCCGGGCCATGGCCGACGAACCGCTGCCGGTCTACGGCGACGGAAAAAACGTGCGCGACTGGATCTACGTCACGGACCATTGCCGGGGCGTGGAGCTGGCCCTGGTCAAGGGCCGGGCCGGCGAGGTCTACAATTTCGGCGGCGACGCGGAAAAGCCCAACATCGAGGTGGTGCGGACCATCCTTGCCGCCCTGGGCAAGCCCGAAAGCCTCATCCGGTTCGTCACCGACCGGCCCGGCCACGACCGCCGCTACGCCATGGACTTCACCAAGGCGGCGCGGGAGCTGGGCTTTGCGCCCGAGTACGATTTCAAGCGCGGCATCGCGGCCACCATGGACTGGTACCGCCAAAACGGAGAGTGGCTCAAAAGCGTGCAAAGCGGCGCCTACCGCCAGTTCATGGACAAATGGTACGGAGGACGGGCATGACCGAAAAAAAAGAGACCGGGCGGGCCATTATCCTGGGCGGCAAGACGGGACTGCTCGGCCGGCCTCTCACGCAGGCCCTGGCGGGCGCGGGGTTCGCCGTGCGGCCCACCACCCGCAGTGAGCTGGATCCGTTCGACGCGGCGGCCGTGGACAAGGCGCTGGCCGATTTCGGGGCCACGCACCTCTTTAACACCGTTGCCTACACGGCCGTGGACGCGGCCGAGGACGACATGTCCGGCGCCTACCGCCTCAACCGGGACCTGCCCGCCCGGCTGGCCCGCGCCTGCGGCGCGGCCAAGGCCATGCTCGTGCACTACAGCACGGATTTCGTTTTCAGCGGCGATGCGGACGCGCCGTATACCGAGGAGGACGCGACCGGCCCCCGCTCGGTCTACGGCGCAAGCAAGCTGGCGGGCGAAAAGGCCATCCTGGACTCCGGGCTTCTGGAGTACCAGATTTTGCGCACGGCCTGGCTGTTCGGCCCGGGCAAAAAGAACTTCGTGGCCACCATCCTGGGCCTGGCCAGGGAGCGCGAGGAGTTGCGGGTCGTGGGGGATCAGGTGGGCTCGCCCACCTACACCCTGGATCTGGCCGGCTGGTCGGCGGATCTGGCGCTAAAAGGCCCGGTGGGAATCTTCCATGCCGTGGGAACCGGACATGGCAGCTGGTGCGAACTGGCGGCCGAAGCCGTGGCCGCCGCCGGCCTGTCGTGCCGGGTGGTGTCCATCCCGTCGTCGGAATATCCGCAAAAGGCCTACCGGCCGCGCTATTCGGTGCTCAGCACCGCCAAGCTGGCCGAGGCCATCGGCCGCGCGCCCCGGCCGTGGGTGCAAACGGTGCGGGAATACGTCTATTCGCAGATGCACACGGACGACTGATCGGCCACGTTTCCAAGGGGCAGGGCGAAGCAGAAGCTCGCGCCCTGCCCGGGCAGGCTTTCCACCCAGATGCGGCCGCCATGAGCGGCGACGATGCCCTCGGCAATGGCCAGTCCCAGACCCAGGCTTTTCTCGCCGGCGGTGGGCTTGGCCGAAAGCCGTTCGAAGGGCTTGAAGAGCCGGGCGCGTTCCTCGGGCAGGATGCCCGGCCCCTGGTCGCGCACCCGCACCACCGCCTCCTGGGCCGCCGCGTCCATCTCCACGCGCACGACGGAGCGCATCGGCGAAAACTTGACCGCGTTGGACAGCACGTTGTCCAGCAGCCGGGCCACCAGATCGGCGTCGATCTCCATGGGGGGCAGCGGCCGGGTCGCGATCTCCAGCCGGATGCCCTTGCCGGAGGCGGTGGCTTCGGCCAGCCTGACCCGCTCCAGGATCAGGGAATCCAGGCAGGTGGGGGCCAGCACGGGCTCCAGACGCCCGGTTTCCAGGCGGGTCAGGTCCTGCATGTTGGAAGCGAGCGTGCACAGCCGGCGCCCGGCCTGGCTGATGACGGCGGCCATCTCCCGCACCTCGCCGCCGACCTGGCCGCAGATGCCGTCCAGGATGAGGTTGGCCGCGCCAACGATGCCCCCGGCCGGACTTTTGAGGTCGTGGGCCAGCATGGACAAAAACATCCGGCGCAGCCGCTCCAGCCGCTTGATCTCCAGCATGCGCTCCACGGCCACCACACCGTGCAGCACCCGGCTGTAGAGTTCCTCGCGCTCGAAGGGCTTGTGCAGGTAGTCGTCGCCGCCGTTTTTGAGAAATTCGGCCGAGATGGAACGGGGGGCCTTGCCCGAGATGCCGATGAGACAGATTTCCCGGTGGCGGAAGTGCCGCCTGATGTTACGGGTCAACTCCACGCCGTTTTGATCCGGCATGTCGTAATCGATGATCACGGCCATGATGTCGGGCCGCTGCTCCAGGATGCGCATGCCCATGCCGGGGGTGGCGGCCATGTGCACCCGGAACTGGTAGCGCCGCAGTTGCCGACGCAGGTGGGCCCGCATGAAGGCCGAGTCCTCCACCACCAGGATGCGCACCAGCCTGTTGCGTAACAGGCGCTCGGCGAACCTGGCCACAGCCTGGCTGTCCTCGGCGTCGGCAACAACGTAATCGATGGCGTCGAGGGTTTCGGCCCGCTTGCGCAAGTCCGGCGTATACCGGTCGCCCACGGCCAGCCAGGGGATGCGGTGGCGCACCGCGGCTGCGGCCAGGCGCTCCACTTCGGCCTGGGGCAGGGCCATATCCACCACGCACAGCACGATACCCTGCGCGCCCGCTTCGGCCAGGGCGGCAGTGGCGGCATCGGAATTGTCGGTGCGGATGGCCCGCAGGCCGGAGGCAGCACTGCAATGGCCAACAAGATTGGCGGCCAGGGCGGCGTTGTCTGAGGCGAGCAAAATACGCGGGTCGGACATGGAATGCGGTGTCTCCCCGGTAGAATTCGCGCAGCCTAGCAAAGGACATTTGACAGATCAATGGCGACGGACAGGAAATCGAAAACAGAATCCCCCCATGGCCCACGCGCCGCGCAGACGCGAATCGATCCTCCGCCACCCCGAGATTTTTGTTGTGTCGGGGCCGTTTCGCTCTTCCCACCGCCGGACCGGATACGAACCCTCAAATCACAAGGCCAGGTTGCTTTTGCCGTGGAAGTCCCGTAATCCGTGCGCTATGGCTCACCGTTATGCGGTACGCCTACTCGCCAACCGGAGATCGCCATGCCCTGGATGCGGATGCAAAGTCTGCGCACGCGTCTTTTCCTGCTTGTTTTCCTGGCCCTGCTCCCCGCCATTGCGCTCCATGTCGCCTCGACGTTGGAGAAGCGCAACACGGCGCGCCAAGCGGCCAAGGAGAGCCTTACGACCACCGCGGAACTCGCTGCGGCCAATCTGCATTCCATCCTCAAAAACGCCGGAGAAACCCTCCAAGGGCTGTCCACGCTGCCCGAAATCGTCTCCATGCAGCCGCTCCCGGCCGAAAGACTTCTGATCAAGGTCAAAGAGTACTTTTCCGATTTCGCAACGATCGCCCTGCTGTCTCCCGACGGGACCATCGTCGCCTCCAACCTCCCCGGCGGGCGGGAGTACAACTACAGCGACCGTCCCTGGGTGCGCCGCGCCCTGGCCGGCCAGGCGCTGGCCATCGGCAGAGTCACCGTCGGGTCCCGCACCGGCCTGCCCGACATGGCCCTGGCCAGCCCGGTGCGGGACCCAACCGGCAAAATCATTGGCGTATGCACGCTCAGCCTGCGCCTCAGCTGGTTTTCAAAGGTCTTTTCCGACAACGCCATGCCACCCGAGGCCGCGGCCTGTCTGCTCGACGCCCAGGGCACGGTCCTGGCCGCCTGGCCCGAAGGCTCCCGCCCCATCGGCCAGCCCCTCCCCGAGGCCGCCACGATCATGGCCGACCATGGCCACGCGCCAAAGGCGGTTCGAACCGGCGCCGGCCCCAACGGCTCCGCCTCTTTCGAGACGCTCGTTCCGGTCATGGCCGATGGCCGCGATTCCTTGTATCTCCAACTGGGTCTGCCGGTAAAAACCGTTGTCGCGTCCCTTGAAAGGATCATGCTCAGGGACCTGGGATTTCTCGCCATAAGCCTGACGCTGGCCCTTTTTGCCGCCCTTGTCTTCAGCAACACCACCCTGCTGCGGCCCACCCGACAGCTTGTCCGGATGGCCACGGCCATGGCGCGCGGGGAGCTCTCGAGCCGCCTGGACATCGGGCCGGGCTACGGCGAGCTTTCGGAACTGGGCCGGGCCCTGGAGGCCATGGCCGACGGCCTGCGCGAACGCATCCGCTTCACCCAGGAAATCATCGACGCCATTCCGGCGCCCGTGTTCTACAAGGGTCTCGACGGCCGTTACATGGGCTGCAACAAGGCCTATGAAACCATGCTGGCGCGCCCCCTGAGCGACATCCTGGGCAAGCTCTCCCGGGAAATCCACACACCGGAGATCACACGGCAATGCGAAGAAACGGACCGGGAGGTCCTGACCACGCGGCAGCGGACCATCCAGTTCGAGATGGACGCGCGTCTGGCCGACGGTGCCTGGCACGACCTGCTGGTGACCAAATCCAGTTTCGAAAACGCCTCGGGCGTCACGGCCGGTATCGTCGGCGTGGCGCTGGACATCACCACCCTGCGGCGTTCCGAGATGGCGCTTTACGATTCGGAAGCGAAATACCGGACACTCCTCGCCTCCATGCACGACGGCTTCGTGGTGGTCGGCAAGGACAACCGCATCGTGGAGTCCAACCCGGCCTTTCGGGAAATGCTCGGCTACAGCCTTGAGGAACTGAAGCGGCTGTCCTATCCGGACATCACGCCGGAGCGCTGGCACGCGCCCGAGGAGGCCGTGCTGCGCACCGTCGTCGACACCCACGGCTTTTCCGGCATTTTCGAAAAAGAATACCGACGCAAGGACGGCAGCGTCTTTCCCGCAGCCCTGCGCCTGCAACGCTACCCCTCCCGGGGCGACGACGAGCGGCGCTATTTCGCCATCGTGCGCGACGTCACCGAGGACAAGGCCATCGAAGCCGACCTGCGCACCGCCAAGGAGGCGGCGGAAACGGCCAACCGGGCCAAAAGCGATTTTCTGGCCAAAATGAGCCACGACATCCGCACGCCGCTCAATGCCGTCATCGGCATGACCGAGCTGACCCTCGGCACGTCGCTGTCCCCCCAGCAGCGAGACGCCTTGGAAACCGCCCGCGAATCCGCCGCCAGCTTGCTGGCGCTTATCAACGACATTCTCGACATCTCCAAGATCGAGGCCCGCAAGCTGGAGCTTGCAAGCGAGGTCTTCGACCTGCGCCGCACCCTGGCCGGGATCACGCGCTCCATGCGCGCCCAGGCGAAAGGCAAGGCCCTGCATCTGGTCCTGGCCATCGCCCCCGAAACACCCCGCTACGTCACGGGCGATGCCATGCGCCTGCGCCAGATTCTGCTCAACCTCGTCGGCAACGGGATCAAATTCACCAACCAGGGCAGCGTGTCCCTGACCGTCGGCCCGGAGGCGCGGCCAACCGACTCGGACGGCCGCCCGGCCATGACCTTCACCGTGTCGGACACCGGCATCGGCATCGCACCCGAAAAGCTCGAAGGTATTTTCGACATGTTCGCCCAGGCTGACGCCTCCATCACCCGACAATACGGCGGCACGGGCCTGGGACTGGCCATCTGCCGCGAACTGGTGCGGCTGATGGGCGGTTCCATCGTTGCCGAAAGCACGCCGGGAGCCGGGAGCCGTTTTCGCATCGTCGTGCCCCTGCCGCCGGCATCGCCGCCGGCAATGCCCACAACGCCCGTTGCCGACGCAATAACAGACCCGGCCGCCCCCCACCCGGAGCAGCGGAGCCTGCGCGTCCTTTTGGTCGAGGACAACCCGGTCAACGTGAAGGTGGCGCGCACCTATCTGTCCAGGCGGGGGTACGCCTTCCTGGTGGCGGAAGACGGGGGCAAGGCGCTAGCGATACTGGAAACCGCCCCGGTCGACGTGGTGCTCATGGATATCGAGATGCCGGGCATGGACGGCCTGGAGGCGACCCACCGGCTTCGGGCGGGGCTGGCCGGTCCCCTCAACCAGAACGTGCCGGTGGTGGCCATGACCGCCCACGCCTTAAGCGACGTCAGGAAGCGCTGTCTGGAGGCAGGCATGAACGAGTATCTCACCAAGCCGCTGGATTTTCATGCCCTGGATGCCCTTCTGGACGGAATCCCCCGGCGGGACCACACGCCCGGGCTCCGCGAAGTCCGGCCAGACGACACGCCCCCGGCCCTGGACACACAGGAGGCTCTGTCGCGCCTGGACGGGGACATGGAGCTGCTGCGGGAACTGCAAAGCGACTTCCTGCGGCAATATCCGCGCAAGTTGCGCTTGATCGACCTGTGCGTGGACAACGAGAACTGGGATGAAGCCACCCTGGCCGCCCACTCGCTTAAAAACATCGCCGGCGCGGTCGGGGCCGAGGCTTCGCGGCAGGCCGCCGGACGCCTTGAAACACACCTGCGCCAGGCCGACTACGAAGCCGCTTCCGACGCCCTCGCCACCATCAAGGCCCTGCTGGGCCAGGCCGCCGCGGCCCTCCAGGCGGAGAGGGAGGGGGAAGAGATTGGGGGGAAACCTTTCTGAAGAAAGGTTCTCCCCCCAGGCCCCCCTTCCAAATACCATGTTGGCCTCGACCCTCAAACTGGCTGATAGTGCCAGTGAACGTGCTCCAAGGGCACAAACGAGGCGAGGAGACCAACATGGCAAGACAAGAGTTATCCCAACTTCAGGCGTTTG